>CAZJCO010000394.1:0-2265 GCA_964544375.1 uncultured Myxococcales bacterium | reverse complement strand
AGAGGCGCTGAACTATCCTAAAGTCTCGGCGGTCGGAGCACTGACCGGCTCAATGCGCAGGGGGCGGTCGCGATATCCGCTCTGCTCTCTGCGGGTCAATCCAGGCCGAAAACGAAATTGCCCGAAAATTGCAGCGTCGAGCGCGCCCCAGTCCCACCCGCCGTTCCCCTTTTCATCGGGGATCTGAGCCTCCACCAAGGCGCGGCCGATCTCATTGGCGATCTCGAGAATCTCCTCACGCAAGTTCTCGCCCTGCAAGAACGTCCTACGGCGTGCGTAGACGACCTCGCGCTGCTTGTTCATGACGTCGTCGTACTCGAGCAGGTGTTTGCGCATGTCGAAGTTGTGCCCTTCGACTTTGCGCTGCGCGTTCTCGATTGCGCGCGTGACCATCTTGGCCTCGATCGGCACGCCTTCTTCCATGCCGAGCCGTTCCATCAACCCTTGGATTCGCTCGGCGCCGAAAATCCGCAGGAGATCATCCTCGAGACAAAGAAAGAAGCGTGAGGATCCCGGGTCGCCTTGGCGGCCCGAACGGCCACGCAGCTGGTTGTCGATGCGGCGCGACTCGTGGCGTTCGGTGCCGATGATGTGCAGCCCGCCGGCTTCGAGGACCTCGCCGCGTTCGTCGCTGCACTGCTCGGCAAAGCGCGCGCAGGTCGCATCCCACTCGGGATGGTCGCGGCCAGCGTCGAGTTCCGCGCGAGCGAGGAATTCGGGATTACCGCCAAGTACAATGTCGGTGCCGCGGCCGGCCATGTTGGTCGAAATCGTCACGGCATTTTTGCGCCCGGCCTGGGCAACGATTTCGGCCTCCTTCTCGTGATGCTTGGCGTTGAGCACGTGGTGCTTCAGCCCGCGCCGCTTGAGCATCGCGCTGAGCTTCTCGGACTTTTCGATCGAGATGGTCCCGACCAATGCCGGCTGACCCCGCTCGTTACAGTCTCGGATCTCTTCGATGACCGCCTCGAACTTTTCACGTTCGGTCTTGTAGACGACGTCCGGACGGTCGTCGCGAATCATCGGCTTGTGCGTTGGCACGACGACCACTTGGAGGTTGTAAATCTTCTGAAATTCTTCCGCCTCCGTGTCCGCCGTACCGGTCATACCGGCGAGCTTTTCGTACATGCGGAAGTAGTTCTGAAAAGTGACCGTCGCCAGCGTCTGGTTTTCGCGTTCGATCTGGCAGCCTTCCTTGGCTTCGACCGCCTGGTGCAGCCCGTCGCTCCAACGCCGTCCCGGCATCAGACGACCGGTAAACTCGTCGACGATGACAACCTTGTCCTCCTGCACCATATAGTCCACGTCCCGTCTGAACAGGGTGTGGGCCCTGAGCGCCTGATCGACGTGGTGCAGCATCTCAATCTGCGAGGGATCGTAGAGGTTTTCGATACCGAGGAGCTGTTCGACCTTGGTAACCCCGTCCTCCGTCAATGTCGCGGTGCGCATCTTCTCGTCGAGCGAGTAGTCCTCCTCCTTGTTCAGCCGCGGGATAATGCGATTGACGACGTAATATTTTTCGGTGGAGTCTTCGGCGGGCCCCGAAATAATCAGCGGAGTGCGCGCCTCGTCGACCAAAATCGAGTCGACCTCGTCGACGATGGCATAGAACAGTTCGCGCTGGGCGAACTCGCCGGTGTCGAACTTCATGTTGTCGCGCAGGTAGTCGAATCCAAACTCGTTGTTTTGCCCGTAAGTGATATCCGAGCGGTAGGCCACGCGGCGGTCGTCGTCGTCAATATTCGTGACAACGACACCGACCGACATGCCGAGGAAGTTGTAGATCCGGCCCATCCATTCGGCATCGCGGCGTGCCAGGTAGTCGTTGACCGTCACGAGATGCGAGCCGCGTCCGAGCAGCGCGTTGGCGTACAGCGGCAGAGTGGCTACGAGGGTCTTTCCCTCACCGGTTTTCATTTCGGCAATCTTGCCGGAATGGAGCACGAGACCGCCGAGAATTTGGACATCGAAGTGCCGCATTTCGAGCGTTCGCTTGGCGGCCTCGCGGACCGTCGCAAACGCTTCGGGCAGGAGCGCTTCGAGGTCTTCGCCGCGATCGAGGCGCTCTCGAAAACGAGCTGTCTGTGCGGCCAAGTCGGCATCGCTCCTGGCCTGCATCTCGGCCTCTAGCTCATTGACGCGCGCGAGCGTGGGCCGCAACCGTTTGAGATAGCGGTCGTTTGACGAACCGAAGACCTTTTTCGCTACAGAACCAAGCACGCCCTTAGCCTTGATGAGACAATAATCAGAGATCAAGCCGCGTTT
>CAZJCO010000393.1:0-2273 GCA_964544375.1 uncultured Myxococcales bacterium | reverse complement strand
CAGGCCGGAGTGACGCGCGCCGGGGTGCGTGTTTCTGCGCGACGCGGGCGCCCGGCGCGAGTCGATGGAAAAGAAACTGGCGGTGTGGCTCTACTCCCTGGAATGGGCGCGCACGGACGAGCCGCAGCCGATTCTGGATGCCGGTGCCCAGTGGCTACGCGAACATTTGCCGCAGCCCCGGCGGATGACGCTGTGTTGGGGCGATGCCCGGCTGCCTAACATGTTGTTCCGCGACCTGAGGGTGGTCGCCGTGCTCGACTGGGAGATGGCCTTCGTCGGCGATCCCGAGGCCGATTTGGCCTGGTGGCTGTTTCTCGATTGGAACCACAGCGACGGCTACGGTATCGAGCGTCTCAAGGGTTTTCCGGGACGCGACGAGACAATCGCGCGGTACCAGGAACTGACCGGGACGCGTGTAGAAAACCTATTCTTTCACGAAGTGTTCGGAGCTTTTCGTTTTGGTGCAATCATGGCGCGAGTCGCCGTGATCATGCGCGAGGCGGGCTTGCCGATGCCGACCGAAGACTTTGCCAGCAACAATCCGTGTACCCACCGGTTGGCCGATTTGCTCGGCTTGCCGCGGCCGGACGAAACTAGGAGTTGACGACTATGGCTAGGCTAGAAGACAAGGTTGCGCTGGTCACGGGAGCCGCGTCGGGTATCGGTGCCGCCTGTGTACGCCGTTTTGCCGAAGAGGGAGCGCGCGTGTTTGGTCTGGACCTGGGCGGGAGCCAATCGTCCCCGTGCGAGTTGCTCGAGGGCGACGTGCGCGACGAAGCGCGCGTCGCCGCCGTCGTCGCCCATGTCATCGAGAAGGCCGGCCGTATCGACATCGCCGTCAACGCCGCCGGCGTGGCCGGCGGCGGCGCCGTGCATATGATGGATTTGGCCGAATGGGATCGCATCATCGGCGTGAACCTTACGGGCACCTTCTTGGTCTGCAAACACGTCGCTGCGCAGATGTTTGCCCAACGCTCGGGTAGTATCGTCAACATCGGCAGTGTCGAGGGCATCGAAGGTACCGAGGGAGGCAGCGCCTACAATGCATCGAAAGGCGGGGTTGTGCTTCTGACGAAGAACATGGCGATCGACTACGGCCGCTGCGGCATTCGCGTGAATTGCGTCTGTCCGGGCTTCGTCGATACGCCGATGACCCAGGCCGTATTCGATCAGGAGGCGATGCAGGAGTACCTCGAGCGTTTCGCGGACGCGCATCAGCTGGGTCGCGTTGCCCAGCCCGAGGAAATCGCGGCCGCGGCGTTGTTCTTGGCGTCCGACGACGCTTCTTTCGTTACCGGTCACGCGATGGTGGTCGACGGCGGTTTTACCGCCGGACGGCGCCTCGGGTTCGCCAAGATGATGGGACTCGAGTGAGCCACGCCCTGTCGCTCGCGGCCGAATGGGAGCGACATCGAGCGACTTGGCTGGCATGGCCGAGCGACGCCGCCCTCTGGGGCCGGCACCTCGAACCGGCGCGTGCCGAGTTCCTGCAACTGTGCCGCGCGATCGCGGCCGGCGAGCAGCTCGAAATCCTGGTGCGCAGCAGCGAGGAGGCGAGCGAAGTGAACGACCGCTTGTCCGCTCTCGCGCCGCGGGTTCACGAATGTCTCTACTGGGACATCTGGCTGCGTGATACCGCACCGCTGTTTGCACTCGACGGTAAGGGGCGGCCGACGGCTCTTTGCTTTCGCTTCAACGGCTGGGGTGAGAAGTACCACTTTTCCGAAGACGACGGCCTAGCCGAGCGGATCGCGCAGCTGGCGGGAACCCCGTCGTGCGACGTCCCGTTGACCTGCGAGGGCGGAGCTCTCGACTTCGATGGAGACGGGAGCTTCCTGACGACCTCGACCTGCGTGCTCAACGCCAACCGTAATCCGCAAACGAGCCGAGAAGATGTAGAGGCGTTGCTCGCTTCGCGGTGTTCCGCCGATCACGTGATCTGGCTCGAGGGTCAACTTGCCGGCGACCATACGGACGGCCACGTCGATACGCTAGCGCGTTGGCTGCGTCCCGGGGTGGTCGCCTGCATGGAGGCCGTGGCCGCGGACGACCCGAACCGCGGCGTACTCGAGCGCGTCGCGGCGCAGCTTGCGTCGGCCCGAGACCGCGGCGTGCACCGCTTCGACGTGGTCAAGCTTCCCGCTCCGGGGCTGGTGCCTGACGACGACGGCAGCCCGATGGCCGCGAGTTATCTCAACATATATATTAAAATAAATAGTCCTACAATCTATGGTGGCCATGGTATAATGGTAATATTCTAGCCTGTGGAGCTA
>CAZJCO010000392.1:0-2278 GCA_964544375.1 uncultured Myxococcales bacterium | reverse complement strand
CCGAGTTGCCCGGCGACGCGCAGGCCATAACGGCTGGCCCGCCGGCTGCCGACCACCGCTACCGCCGGCGTGTCGGCGGCCGGCAGTTGTCCCAGGCAGTAGAGCAACAACGGCGGATCGTCGATCTCGCGCAGTAGCTGCGGGTAGCGCCGATCGTCGATCGCGATGATCGCAATGCCGAGTTCGCGGCATCGGGCTCGCGTCCGTAGAAGATCCTCCCAGCCGCTGAAGCCACGTAGCGCTGCCACGCCGGCATCGTTCAAGCCGGCGGCGCGCAGTGCGCCTTCGTCGGCCGCCAGTACCGCGCGCGCAGTGCCTAGTCCACGCGCGAGTCTCCACCAACGGCCGCCGCGGCCTTCTCCGGCAATGCGCGCGAGCGCCATCCATGCGGACAGTTCGTCGTCGGCCGGCGCCATCGCCAACGCAGGTAGCCCGATCTACCTCGAGCAAGCAATTCCTCGACTGTGATCAACTGGGAATCCGCGGCCGGCCAGCCGCGCCTCAGGCGCGCTCGGCAACCGACAGACCGGTCATCGTCAGATAGTTCGCGAGCAGTCTCTTACCGGTCGTCGTCAGGATCGATTCGGGATGGAACTGCACCCCCTCGACCGGCAGCGTTCGGTGGCGCAACCCCATCACCTCGCCGTCTTCGGCCCAAGCGCTCACCTCGAGCGACGACGGCACGCTGTCGCGATCGACCACCAACGAGTGGTAGCGGGTAGCCAGGAAACCCTGCTCGAGCCCGGCAAATACGCCGCGACCGTCGTGCTCAATCGGCGAGGTCTTGCCGTGCATCAGCCGGCGAGCCCGAACGATACGTCCGCCGAAGGCCTGGCCGATACACTGGTGTCCCAGGCAAACGCCGAGCAGTGGCACGGTACCGGCCAGGCGCTCGACGACCTCGAGCGAGATGCCGGCGCGGTCAGGATCGCAGGGCCCCGGAGAAATGACGATGCCGTCGGGATGGAGTGCCGCGATTTGTTCGAGCGAAATCTTGTCGTTACGAAAGACACGCACCGCGGCACCGAGCTCGCCGAGGTACTGCACGACGTTGTAGGTAAACGAGTCGTAGTTGTCGATCATCAAGATCACGCCCGCATCATAGGCGGCGCTTGCCGTGATTGCACCCACTTCTGCGAGCGCCGCAGGATTCATCACTCCCGCGGCATTGACGACGCCCGCCGAAGGGCGAGATGAAAGCCCGTGCTCGCGGCGACCTACACCTGCGCCCACGCCGGCGTCGACAGCTATCTGGTACGCGTCGAAGCGAGCCTGAGAACCGGACTGCCGAGAATCGTCGTCGTCGGCATGGCCGATACCGCCGTGCGCGAGGGAACCGAACGCGTTCGCTCGGCGATTCGTGCGACCGTCGAAAAGTTTCCGCTCGGACGCGGCGTCGTCAATCTTTCGCCTGCTTCCCGTCGCAAGATCGGCGCGTCCTTCGACCTGGCCATTGCCATGGCGCTGCTCGGTGCGGCCGGCTTCTGTAACCGCGCACGACTGGAGCGCTGCCTATTCATCGGTGAGCTGGGCCTCGACGGCAGCGTGCGTCGAGTGAACGGAGCCCTGCCATCGGCCCGTCGCGCCAGCGCCTGCGGATTTCGGCGCATCGTCGTTCCAGAAGGAAACGCCGTCGAGGCGGCGATCATCGAAGAGGTCGCGGTCTACGGAACCGACCATTTAAAAGCGACGTTGGACTTGGTAAACGCGGACTTCTCCCGTCCCGCGGTTCGCGTGGACCTGCGGCGCTTGTTCGAACAGCACGAGGAAGCCTCGGCGGTAGACTTTCGCGAGGTGCACGGCCAAGCAAGTGCGCGTCGCGCGCTCGAGATCGCCGCGGCAGGTCACCACCACGTGCTGATGATCGGTCCACCGGGCGCCGGCAAGACGATGCTCGCCCGTCGTCTGCCGACGATTCTGCCGCCCCTCAACCTCGCGGAAGCGATCGAGACGACGTCGATCCACTCGATTGCGGGGCTCTCGGTTGCCGGCGGATTGAGGACGCGCCGGCCCTTCCGCGCGCCGCACCACACAACGTCCGGCGCGGGTTTGATCGGTGGTGGTCGCGTGCCGCAGCCCGGAGAGATCAGCCTTGCCCACCAAGGCGTGCTCTTCCTCGATGAGTTGCCCGAGTTCTCTCCAGCGGTACTGAACCAGTTGCGAGAGCCGCTCGAAGACGGCCGCCTGACGATCTGTCGGGCGGCCGGCCGCCTGGCCTTTCCCGCACAGGGAAAGATGGGTGTGGGAAAGAACCCCCGGCCCCGCGGGAACTGGCGCG
>CAZJCO010000391.1:0-2283 GCA_964544375.1 uncultured Myxococcales bacterium | reverse complement strand
ATGCAGGGTGTCGTGCGAGGTGAGTTCGTGCCCGAACTGGCGTGGATCCGTGATCGGCGCAGCGCCCTCGACTTTTACCGGGGCACCTTTCGCGTGCGGGGAGACGTCGTTGAAATCTTTCCCGTCTACGAAGACTCGCGCGCGTTGCGGGTAGAGTTCTTCGACGACGAGGTCGAGCGGATCAGCGAGGTGGATCCACTGCGCGGCGTCGTGTTGCGGCCGCTCGAACGTCTCTGCGTTTATCCGGCAAGTCACTACGTTACTTCGCGAAGCCGTATGCAGCGCGCGGTCGAGGGGATTCGCCAGGAGCTTGGCGACCGCCTGGCCGAGCTTCGCCGTACCGACAAGCTGCTCGAAGCGCAGCGGCTCGAACAGCGGACGCTCTACGACATCGAGATGCTGTCGGAAATGGGTAGTTGTCCGGGCGTCGAGAATTATTCGCGGCATCTGACCGGCCGCGCTCCGGGGGAGACACCGCCGACGCTGTTGCATTACTTTCCCGACGAGTTCCTGACCTTCGTCGACGAAAGCCACGTGACGGTGTCGCAGGTCGCGGCGATGTACCGCGGTGACCGCTCGCGCAAAGAAACTCTGGTTGAATTTGGTTTCCGGCTTCCATCGGCGCTCGATAACCGGCCGCTCACCTTCGAGGAATTTCAGGGGCGCGTGGGGCCGGCGGTCTATGTGTCGGCCACGCCGGGGGATTACGAACTCGAGCGTTGCGGCGGGGTCGTCGTCGAGCAACTGGTTCGGCCCACCGGCTTGGTCGATCCACGCATCGAAGTGCGCGCGGCCGCCACGCAGGTCGATGACCTACTCGAAGAGATTCGGCGTCGTGTGCGAGCGGGCGAGAGGGTGCTCGTGACGACCTTGACCAAGCGTTTGGCAGAGGACCTGACGGACTATTACCGCGAGGTCGGAGTCGCGGTGCGTTACTTGCACTCCGACATCAAAACCCTAGAACGTATTGATATCATTAGAGATTTGCGCCAGGGGGTGTGCGACGTTCTGGTTGGGATCAACCTCTTGCGCGAGGGCCTCGATCTACCCGAGGTCTCGCTGGTGGCGATTCTCGACGCCGACAAAGAGGGTTTTCTACGGTCGACGCGGTCGCTGATTCAGACCATGGGGCGCGCCGCGCGCAACATCCACGGTACGGTCATTCTCTACGCGGACAAGATGACCCAATCGATGCGTCAGGCGATCGACGAGACGGATCGGCGTCGCGCGGTACAGGAGCATTACAACCGCGAGCACGGTATTACGCCGCGTTCGGTGACCAAGGGCATCGACGATCCGATCGTGCGCATGGCCGAGGCCGACTACGGGCGGATTCCGGAGATTGCCGAAGAGGCGCCGGCGTACGCCGGCGGGGAACAGATCCGGCGCGAGATCGAGCGCCTGCGTTCGGAAATGCGTGAGGCCGCCGAGCGTCTCGAGTTCGAGCGCGCCGCCGAGTTGCGTGATCGTGCGCTCAAACTCGAGCACGAGGAACTAGGCCTCGATGGTTGAGTTGCCCGCAGATAAAGAACTCCAGCAGGAAGCGCAGCGATGGCTCGTCGAGCGTCTGCCGAACGTCCCTCGAGGTCCGGGCGTCTACCTGTTCCGTGACAAGCGCAAAAAGGTTCTCTATGTCGGCAAGGCGAAAAATCTGAGAAGCCGGCTGCGCAGTTACGCCAAAAGCGGCGATGGTCGCTACCACGTGCGCTTCTTGATGGAGAAGGCTACCGAGGTCGAAACCCTGGTCACCTCGAGTGAGACCGAGGCCCTGATTCTCGAAAACAACCTGATCAAGCAGTACCGGCCTCGTTACAACATTCGGCTCAAGGACGACAAGAGCTACCTATCGGTCAAGGTGACGACCAAGGATGATTGGCCGCGCGTGTTTGCTACGCGTCGCATCGTGCGCGACGGCAACACCTATCTCGGTCCGTACGCCTCGGCGACCGGCCTGCGCGAAACGCTCGAGACGATTCGCAAGGTATTCCCGCTGCGCACCTGCTCCGATGCGGTCTTTCGCAACCGCTCGCGGCCGTGCATCGAGTACCAGATTCACCGCTGCATGGCGCCCTGCGTACTCGAGATCGAACGCGAGGAGTACCAAAAGCAGCTCGAGTCGGCGGTCGATCTGCTCGAAGGCAAGACCGGCAAACTGCTGCAGGGGCTCGAGGCGGCGATGCGCGTCGCGGCGCAAGAGGAACGCTTCGAGGAGGCGGCACGGCTGCGCGACCGGAGTTCGGGGGGAGGCGCGAGAGGCGGGACGAAAAAACGCAGCGCGCACGC
>CAZJCO010000390.1:0-2296 GCA_964544375.1 uncultured Myxococcales bacterium | reverse complement strand
TAGCCCAAGTCGCTAAAGCGAAACGAACACAACTGTTCGGAAAGGTCTCGGATGCATCGTCTACCCCGTGACCTCGACGGTGCCCTTGCCAGCGGCGACCAGAACGAAGCCACTAGCCGGTTGCAGATCGTTTCCAGGGCTCTCGCCAAGGCGGCCTCAAAGGGGCTCCTTCATCGCAAGACCGCCGCACGACGAACCGCTCGATTGGCACGCAAAGTAGCCCGCGCTTCGACCGCCAACTAGCGCGCCTCGGTCATCCGCGCATAAATCGTCTGAGCCAGGTCTCGCGTCAGCGCATCAAGAGCGTGTTGGCGCCGAACTTCTCCAAGTTGCACCGTATCGAGCACCGCCAGATCTGACGCGGTAAGACGTTCGGACGCCTGGAACGCGGAGCTACTGGTCACGATCGCCCCGGGCACCGCGGCGTGGGCTCGCGTCGCGCCCAGATCGTTGGCTGACCACAGCCGCTTTCCATGACTGTCTTCCAAAGACGCCCTCACTCGAACCGTCATTTCGTAGTCGAGGACTTCATCGAACTCGTCGAACGCCACCGGTTCGATGCGTGCGTCGCCAAGTTCTACCCGGAGCACGGCGTCGGCAGAAGTCGCGTCGCCACGTACCCTGTAACGACCGTCGCGTCTTACGATGCGGCGCAGTTCCCGCGCCAGCGCATCGACGCTTTCCGGATCCTTGCGCGCCGCTCCCACCACTTCGACGAACAAGGACCGTACCCCCGCCGGCATCGCACTGCCAGGTCGTACCAGCGTATATCCGCAACCGGAACTCGTCGTCACCAAAAACAAGGCAAACAGAGATGCCGCGAGCCGTTTCATAAGACGATGTTGACGATCCTTCCGGGGACGACAACGGTACGCTTGGGCGACCGACCGGCAAGTTCTTTGGCGATGCGTTCATCGGCCAGGGCCAGGCGCGCAACCTCCTCACGCGCCACGTCGGTGGCGACGGTGATACGCGAACGCAGCTTACCGTTGATCTGCACGCCGAGTTCTACCGTCTCACGGACCAGCGCCTCTTCGTCGAAGGACGGCCAGGCAACGCTCTCCAGTTCCGCGTCTCCGATCAAGCAGTGCCACAACTCGCTGGTAATATGCGGAACGAAGGGGAACAGCAGACGCAGCGTCGTGGTGTAGGCAAAAGCGACCAGCGCCGCGTCTGCGCCAGGCTTTCCGCGGTAGTCGGTGATCCCATTGACCAACTCCATGACCGCCGCCACGGCCGTATTGAAGCGCATGCGTTCGCCGACGTCACGCGTGACGCGCGCAATCGTCTCGTGGACCAGCCCGCGCAGCGCTCGGCCGGCTTCGTCGGCCCCGTATTCGCCGGGATCCTCAACTGCCAGCGGCGCAGACGGCGCTAGCTGCATTCCCATGCGCCAGAGCCGTGAGAGAAAGCGGTGCGCCCCCTCCACGCCACGGTCGCTCCACTCCAAGTCTTTTTCCGGCGGTGCCGCAAACAAGGAGAACAAGCGAGCGGTATCCGCGCCGTAGCGACCGACCAACTCGTCGGGGTCGACGACATTGCCTCGGGACTTGCTCATCTTCGCGCCGTCCTTGATCACCATCCCCTGTGTCAGAAGCCGCGCGAAGGGCTCGCTCAATTCCAACCAACCGAGATCGCGCAACGCACGCGTAAAAAATCGTGCGTACAGCAGATGAAGCACGGCATGCTCGACGCCGCCGATGTATTGGTCGACCGGAAGCCAGCGATTGATCGCAGCCTTGTCGAACGGCACGTCGTCCCGATTCGCACACGGGAATCGCAGAAAATACCAGGACGACTCGACGAATGTGTCCATCGTATCCGTCTCCCGCCGGGCCTCGGCTCCACAGCGAGGGCACGGCGTGCGCGCGAACGCTTCCAGTTCCGGCAGCGGAGAGCGTCCCCCCTCGAGTAGCTGGACGTCGGTCGGCAACACAATCGGCAGATCCTCGGGCGCGGCGGGAACGGTACCGCAGGCATCGCAGTAGACGATCGGAATCGGCGCTCCCCAATATCGCTGTCGCGAGATGCCCCAATCGCGGAGCCGGTAATGAACGACGCTCTTGCCTGCGCCCCGCTTGGCAAGCGACTCGGCGATCGCGCTTCGTGCTTGGGCGCTCGTGAGGCCAGCGAACTCCCCGCTGTCGGCCAACACGCCGCCGTCCTCGTAGGCCTCGGCCAGCGGCGGCTCGAGCCTGCCGCCGGCGGGGGGGGCGGAGGCCTCCGCCGGGGTTTGATAGCGCGCGGGCGACCACAAGCACCTCCTCTCGCGCGGCTGGCCCGCGCCGCTTCGTAT
>CAZJCO010000389.1:0-2307 GCA_964544375.1 uncultured Myxococcales bacterium | reverse complement strand
CAAGTGGACACCTCGAGCGGCTCGAACGCCCGCCTCGCTGGCTATTACATCGAGGCCACTTACTTCGTCACCGGCGAGCACCGCAAGTACTCGCGCAGCCACGGCGCTTTCAGTCGAGTCCGCCCGCTGCACAACTTCGTCGGCAAGGACGGTGGCGGCTGCGGCGCCGTTCAATTCGCGCTCCGGTATTCGAGCCTCGATCTGAGCGACGGCTCCGTCGACGGTGGCGAACTGAACGACATCAGCGTGGGCGTCAACTGGCATCTCAACCCGAACGTCCGAGTGATGGCCGATTACGTTCGCGCAGATCTCGACGCCGTCGGTGAAGCCGACATCTTGCAGACACGGTTCCAGGTCGACTTCTGAACTTGCGCCACCGCGAGGGCGCCGCCAGTTGCGCGGCGTCCTCGCGGCGCCTTAGCTGGTATAAGCCGAATTGAAATGCACGTAGGCTTCGGTGAGGTCCGAGGTCACGATCGTCGCGCGGCCGCGGCCGCTGCCAATCCGCACCGTAACCGTAAAAGCGTCCTCGCGCATGGCTTTGCGTGCCATCCGGCGCGCAGCGTCGGAAACCAGCGTACCGTCGCGCACCAGGGCGACGTCGGCAACGTCAATTGCCAATCGGGACTGGTCGAAGTCGACGCCCGAATAGCCGATGGCGCAAAGGATGCGTCCCCAATTCGGATCGGCGCCGGTAAAGGCCGCCTTGACCAGCATCGACGTCGCGATGCTGCGCGCCGCCTGCTCTGCCTCCGAGTCCGAACGGGCTCCCTCGACAACGACGTCCACGAGCTTCGTCGCGCCTTCGCCGTCGCGGACGATCATGCGCGCTAAATCGTCCATCACCTCGACCGTAGCCTGCCGGGCCGCTTCGTAAGAGGCACCGCCTGGCCTCTCGATCGGCTCTCCCGGCGCCGCGCCCGATGCGAGCAGGACCACCGTATCGTTGGTGCTGGTATCCCCGTCGACCGTAATGCGGTTGAAGCTTCGCTCGAGAGCGTATTCGAGAATCTCTTCGGCAGCGGTCGACGAGAGGCGCAAATCGGTGGCGATCACGGCCAGCATCGTCGCCATATTCGGGTGAATCATGCCCGCCCCCTTGGCCATGCCAACGACCACGGCTCGTGCTCCGTCGGCGAGCGACACCTCGCGATGGGCCCACTTGGGAAACGCGTCGCTAGTCATCATCGCGCGGGCGGCGGCGACAAAACCGCGTGGACTGAGCCCGTCAACGCCGAGAGAAACGGCCCGTGCAAAGGGAACCCGTTCGAGCGGCAGGCCGATCACGCCGGTCGAGCACGGCAATACCAGATCGGCTTCGATCGCGAGTCGCGAGGCAAGCTCGCGGCAGCTCCATTCGGCGAATTTTAGCCCAGCCGCGCCGGTCGCGGCATTGGCCGAACCGGAGTTGATCATGACCGCTTGCATCTTGCCGTTGGCGGCGTTGCGCCGGGCGACTTGCACCGGTGCCGCTGCCGCACGATTGCTGGTAAACGCCGCGGCGCAGACCGCTGGCCGGTCCGCTACGATTAGCGCGAAATCGCGGCGTCCCCGGGTCTTCAGTCCTCCGTGCACACCGGAGAAGCGGAACCCGCGTACCGGCGGCGGCGGCGGCGGCGGTTCGATCTTCATCCGATCACGCCTTCCCGTGACACTTCTTGTACTTCTTGCCGCTGCCGCAGGGACAGGGGTCGTTGCGGCCGACCTTGGCGCCGTCGCGTTTGACCTGTTGGGGTTTTGGCGGCGCGCCGTCGCCGTCACCGCCGTGGCCTAAAATGAGCGGTCGTTCGCGACGCCGCTGTTGCTCGAGGCGATCGACGTCTTGCTCCGCGGCGATACGCACGGCGAAGAGTTTCTCGACGATGTCGGCATCGAAGCGGTCGAGCATCGCGGCAAACATGTCGAACCCTTCGCGCTGGTACTCCTGCAGGGGATTGAGCTGGCCGTATCCGCGCAAGCCGATGCCTTCCTTCAGGTGATCCATTGCGAGCAGATGGTCCTTCCAGTGGTTGTCGATCGACTGCAAAGTAATGACGCGCTCGAGGTGACGCATGACCTCGCTGCCGAATTCCTGCTCGCGGGCGTCGTAGGTTGCCCCGAGTTTTTCCAGCAGTCGCTCGGTAATTCGCTCGGCCGAAGCGTCGGCCTTGTCCTCCTCGGTCAATTCCAGCCGAAAACGGAATTGGCCGAAAATTGCATCGTCGAGCGCACGCCAGTCCCACCCGCCGTTCCCCTTTTCATAGGGGATCTGAGCCTCACACCAGGTGCGCACCACATATGTGGTCGTCTCAAGATACACCGCAAACA
>CAZJCO010000388.1:0-2317 GCA_964544375.1 uncultured Myxococcales bacterium | reverse complement strand
GTCAAAGGCGCGGCGAGTGAGTCGTGCTGCGGGCGCGGGGTGAGCGGCCCGGCCTTGCCCTGCCCGATGGTGCGATCGTCGAGAGAACGAATCGGTGCGACCTCGGCGGCGGTACCCGTAAAGAAAGCCTCGTCGGCGATGTAGACCTCGTCGCGCGTGAACCGCTGTTCGACGACTTCGATTCCGCGTTCGGCCAGCAGCGCGATCACCGAGCTGCGGGTAATGCCTTCGAGAACGGTCGCAATCGGCGGGGTCTTGACGCGTCCGTCGCGGACGATGAAAAGATTCTCGCCGCAGCCTTCCGCCGCGTAGCCGTCGACGTCGAGCATCAAGGACTCGTCGTAACCCGCGCTGCGCGCTTCGAGGCTGGCAAGAATCGAGTTGACATAATGCCCCACGGCTTTCGCCTTGGTCAGCAGCGTGTTGACGTGGAAACGCTGAAACGAGGACGTACGGACACGAATGCCGTTCTTCAGCCCCTCGTCGCCTAAATACGACCCCCAGGGCCAAGCCGCCACACTCATCCGAATCGGGTTGCTCGTCGCGGCCAGACCCATCTCTCCCTGGCCGACGTACACCAGAGGACGGATATAACACTCGGCCAGCTCGTTGGCACGGACCGTCTCGATGCAGGCCTGCGACATCTGCTCCACGCTATAAGGGGGGTCCATGCCCAAAATACGGGTGGACTGCCACAGCCGCACCATGTGCTCGCTCAGGCGGAAGATCGCCGATCGCCCGTCGGCGCAGCGATAGCAACGCAGACCTTCGAATGCGCCGAGGCCGTAGTGCAGCGTGTGCGTCAGAACGTGGACGCGCGCCTCGTCCCAGGGAACGAGTTCGCCGTCCATCCAGATGAGGCGTGCAGTATCCACTCGGGCACTCGTACACGCCGCCCGGTCAAACGTCAACGTCGTCTCGGAACGCGTTCTCGTAGGTTGCGCGTACGTCTTCGCGAATATTCTCGTAACGGGAGAGCAGTTGCGCACCGGGATCCGGGTCGGGGAACCCCAGTCGGCGCGCCAACGGGGTGAGTACCTCGGCGTCCGTACCGAGTTCTTCCACCGGCCGGTCGCGTTCCAGCCGCATGCGGGCCTCGAGCCGCCGCAAGAAGCGATAGTGCTCAAGCAGGCGCCGCGCGACGTCTTGGTCGAGCAGCCCCGCATCCCGCAACGCTTCAATTGCGCTGCGCGTGTCACGCCGGCGAATTTCCGGATGTTCGTGACCGTGGCGAAGCTGGAGCATCTGGGCGACGAACTCGATATCGACGATGCCGCCGCGGCCGGTCTTGATGTTGACCCGCTGGCGGCTTTCGTTCGCAAGTTCGCGCTCGACGCGTCGCCGCAAACGATCGATCTCGCGCACCCCCTCGCGATCGAGGCCGCGCCCGTAAACGAATTCTTCGATCGTGCTTTCGACCGTCTCGGCCAAGGAACGAGGACCGTAAACCACGCGCGCACGCGTGTGGGCCTGCCGCTCCCACAGGGCCGCCTCTCGACGATGGTAGGAACAGAATCTCGCGACCGACGTCACCAGCGGACCGGAGCGCCCCGACGGCCGCAAGCGCGCGTCGATTTTGTAGACGATTCCCTCCCGCGTGCGCGCCTGCAGCAGATTCATTGCTTTCTGAGCCCAGCGTGTCGCAAATCCATGGGCGTCCGCATCGAACCCGTCTTGCTCACGCCCGCGGTAGACGAACAACAAATCGAGATCAGAGCCGTAGGTCATCTCGGCAGCACCGAGTTTCCCCAGCGCGATGACTGCGAGTTCAATGCCGTCGGCACGAGCGGGATTGCCGGCGGCGAGCAACAAACGCGCGCGGTCGACCGCCGCCCGCAGGCAAGCTTCCGCAAGAAACGTGAGTCGCCGGTGGACCTGCTCGTCCGACAACACGCCGCCGAGATCGGCCAATCCGATGCGAATCAGCTCCGTCGTGCGAAAACGCCGCAGAGCCGACAGTACGGATTCTTCGTCGTCGGCGCTTTCGAGTTCTCGCGCCAGTTCCGCGTGGAAGCTGTCGGCATCGGACGCCAACGCCGCCTGGTCCGAGCGCACCAAGGAGTCGATGATCTCCGGATGACCGACCAAGTGGGCTGCCAGGTAGGAGCTGGTCGCAAACAAAGAAACCAGAATCTCCATCGTCGCGGGCGAACCGCTGAGCAAGGCGAGATAGCTCGTATGGGCTCCCGTGCGGACGAGAAAATCGACCATCCGGTCGAGCGCGTTCTCGGGATCCGCGCTGCGCCCGGCGGCCCGTAGCAGTGCCGGCGCCATCGATTCGACGGCGCGCCGCCGCTGGGGGCTGGCCGGTGCCGCT
>CAZJCO010000387.1:0-2334 GCA_964544375.1 uncultured Myxococcales bacterium | reverse complement strand
TCGAGGCGAGTCTGGTGATCGTTCGGCAACGACTCGCCCGTCCCCTCACCTTCGCCGAGAAGATCCTGCTCGGCCATCTCGACGATCCGCGGCGCCAGGAACTCGAGCCGGGCGAGAGTTACCTGCTGCTGCGTCCCGATCGAATCGCCATGCAGGACGCGACGGCGCAGATGGCGCTGCTGCAGTTCATGCAGGCCGGCAAAGACGAGGCGGCGGTTCCGGCCACGGTTCACTGCGACCATCTGATTCGGGCGCACCGCGGCGCGGCCGCCGACACCGAGCGCGCGTCGAACGAGAACGCAGAAGTCTACGAGTTCCTGGCCTCGGTCTCGGCCCGTTACGGGATCGGTTTCTGGCAGCCCGGCGCCGGCATCATTCACCAAATCGTCCTGGAAAACTACGCATTTCCAGGCGCCATGATGATCGGCACCGACTCCCACACGCCCAACGCCGGCGGTCTCGGTATGTGCGCCTGCGGCGTCGGTGGTGCCGACGCGGTCGACGTGCTGGCAGGCTTCCCCTGGGAGGTCCTGCTTCCCCGCGTGGTCGGCGTCCGGCTGACCGGATCGCTCGACGGCTGGAGCGCACCGAAAGACGTGATCCTGAAACTGTGCGGACTGCTCACCGTCAAGGGTGGCACCAACAAAATCATCGAGTACTTCGGACCCGGCACCGAGAGTATCTCGTGTACGGGCAAAGCGACGATCTGCAACATGGGCGCGGAGCTGGGGGCCACCTGTTCGGTATTCCCCTTCGACAAACGCATGGCTACTTACCTGCGATCGACCGAGCGTGCGCAGCTGGCGGAACTGGCCGAGCAACAGCGCAGCGCGCTGCTTACGGCCGACCCGGAAGTCGCGGCGGATCCACAGAAATTCTACGACGAACTGGTGGAAATCGATCTGGATACGCTCGAACCGCATGTCGTGGGACCGCACACGCCGGACCTCGCCCGACCGATTTCCCAATTGGCCGAGGACGCCCGCCGCGAAGATTACCCCGACCGTATCTCGACGGCGCTGGTGGGCAGCTGCACAAACTCTTCGTACGAAGATATCTCACGCGCAGCGCACGTCGCGCGCGAGGCGGCCGCCAATAGCCTACCCATGGAAAGTCGCCTGCTGGTCTCGCCCGGCAGCGCGATGATTCACGAAACGATTGCTCGCGACGGCCAACTCGAAGCGCTCGAATCGGCCGGTGCGATTGTTTTGTCGAACTCCTGCGGCCCCTGCATTGGCCAGTGGCAGCGCGACGATATCGAGAAAGGACAAGCCGATTCCATCGTCACCTCGTTCAACCGCAACTTCCCCGGACGTAACGATTCCAATCCGGCAACCCTCGCCTTCATCGCCAGTCCGGAGATCACCGTTGCCCTGGGTCTGGCAGGACGGCTCAGTTTCAATCCTCTGTGCGACACGATTGATGGCCCGAACGGCCCGGTGAGACTGAGTCCCCCGCCGCCAGCCCCAGAAGTTCCGAAGAACGGCTTCGTCGGCAGCCGCAGCGGCTATGCGGCGCCAGCCGACGACCCACAGTCGGTGCGCGTCGAAGTACGCCCCGACAGCGAGCGACTGGCCTTGCTCGAACCCTTTGCGTCCCCCAAGGCCGAGGACTTCGAGCACCTGCCGCTGCTGCTAAAGACGCAAGGGAAGACCACCACCGACCACATCAGCCCGGCCGGCCCCTGGCTGCGCTATCGCGGCCATCTCGACCGCATCAGCGACAACATGTTCACCGGCGCGATCCGCGCCTGGACGGAAGAACGCGGTAGTACGCGCAACCCCTTGACCGGCGCGACCGGGGAAGCGACGCCGCAGGTCGCGCGCGCCCTCAAGGCCGCGGGCAAGCGCTGGTTCGTCGTCGGCGATGAGAACTACGGAGAAGGTTCGAGCCGAGAACATGCGGCGATGTCGCCGCGCCACCTTGGCGCGGCCGCGATCGTCGCGCGCAGCTTTGCCCGAATCCACGAATCGAACCTGAAGAAACAGGGAGTTCTGCCGCTGACCTTCGTCGACTCCGCCGACTACGACAAAGTGCGCGAAGACGACGAACTGTCGATCCCCCAAGCGCTGGCGATCGCACCCGGGGCGCCGCTGCGTGCGGTGCTTCATCACAGCGACGGTTCGGAGGAAACACTAGAATTGAGGCACACGCTCAACGCGGATCAGATCGCATGGTTCCACGCTGGCTCCGCGCTCAATCTCCTGCGCTCCGGCGGCGCGAAAGGCGCGTAGTCAAGACGCGGGCGTCGGCCTCAGACCGACCCAGCCAGCGGCAAGGTCCCCGCTGCCGCGCCTTCGCAGGCCTTGCGCAGACGCGCCAGCGTCCGCTCGC
>CAZJCO010000386.1:0-2354 GCA_964544375.1 uncultured Myxococcales bacterium | reverse complement strand
CGGGTGTGCTGCGGAAGGCTAAGGACGCGTATAACAATGCAATTCGTTTGTAACCGGGGACGAGATCCTTCTCCGTGGCTGGGCCGTCTCTTCTCGACTCGACTACCGCAACCACCCCCAACGCCCATCCGTCGACAACCGATTTATACGCGTGAACATGAATCAAATCTCTGCCGTGTTCGAACGTACGCATGTGACCGTTAGTTTGCATCCTCAACTTTTTAGAAACTCCCGTGGCGCGGCAACCACCCATACGGGCGTCGGGGAAAACCCTCATAAACTTTTGTGGACCGGCAGTCAACAGACAAGCGTTTGTTTGACTATGACGCAGTTCGGCAAAGGAATTTCCATGCTTGGCGCGATTCGTGTTGGGCGTTGAAGGTTAAGGGGAAATTCCTAATGGGATACTAAATCGGCGTGATTCGACCGGCGTACTCGAATCGTGTAATCCTTCCCCTCGCCGAGCGCATTGCTGAAGGGTCCGTCGGAGTAGCGCCAGGCCGCGCGCGAGTCGGATCCTCGATCGAGTACGCCGAAAATGGCCGTTCGGGGAGGTGAGCGGATGACTCCGGACCGCGAGTCGTTGATTCGAATCTTTAGTTATTACCGAGACGCCGAGCTACGCGGCGCCGGACTCTTGCTGAAAATGATGAACCGCGTGGAGGACGGCGCGGCACAGGTTCTGTTTTCGCGTCATGTCGACGACGAGACCCGGCATGCCTGGCTGTGGACGAAGCGGATCCAGGACGAGGGCGCCGTTCCGGTGCCGGTTCCCGACGGATATCAGCGCCGTTTGGGCAAGGCGATCGGCATTCCGGGGAATCTGTTCGACCTGTTCGCGCTGACGATCGTCGTCGAAGAGCGTGCCGGCAAGCGTTACGCCGAGCACATCGCCAGTCCGGTCTGCGATGACAAGACGCGCGCGGTATTGGAGGTGCTCTCGCGTGACGAGAAGTGGCACGTCGCATGGATGCGGGACTGGCTACTCGAGCGGGCCGCGAGCGATGGTAAGGAAGAGCGCGCGCGAGAGACGCTCGCCCGGTACCGCCGAATCGAGGAAGAAGTCTTCGAGGAGATGAAAGAAATGGAGCGCGGATGGATCGGTTTTTCCTTTTCCGATTTTGCCGCCGAGGCCGCCACTGGCTGACAGTGCCCCGGTCGATCGCCGGGGTTACTCGAACATGCCCCCGTTCGGGGCGAGTAGCTGCAGTTCGACCAGATTCAGATACGGCAGGTAGGTCGGGACCAGGCGCAGGCGTAGCCGGTCGATCCGATGCCCCGGAACGGCGATTTCACCCGACGGATTGTCGCGGAACTCGAGCCCACCGCGTTTTTTTCGCCATCCGCCGGTCTTGCTGCGGGCGGCGATTCGATAGAGCAATAATTCGTGCGCACGAGGCAGGTGTAAGGTTACCCGCAAGCGCAATACGCGAGCCGACTGCGCAAGACTTGCGCGGCAGACAACCAGCGGGAAGCTTCCGCTCCAGCGCGTCGGACGCTGCCAGCGCAGGCGCACTGGTGGCCGTTTGCCGGGCAGCGACGGCGAGCATACCAGGCCTCGCCCGAGCCCGGCGACGACCGGGTCGCCGGCGGTTTGCGGCGCGACGGCGGTAAAGATCGGCAGATGGAAACGACGAACCGATTGCTGGCGTTCGGCGCACAGAGAGAAGCGCGCATTGCGAAAGATTCCTGCCGTGCCACGGTCACAGTGCCGTCCCTCGTAGACCGTGTAGGCGACGTCGTAAAAACCGACGATCCGACTGCGGAGCCGGCGCTCCAGACCGTGCATACCGATAAGTAGCGCGTTGGCTTCGAGGCGGCGCGTGGCTTCGCGGCGCGATTGAGCAAAGACGGTCGTGCCTCGGTCGGAAAAAGCGAGAACCGGATGACCGGTATAGGCGGGGATCAGTTCGGCTAGGCCGGCAGCTGCGGCGATGCGGGCCCGCGCGGGCACGCGCATCAGCTGCTCGAGCAGCTCGCGTGTTTGCCGGTCGACGCGCGAGGCGTGAGAACGGCCTGCTTCCCCGCCCGGCAAGATGCGCTGCCAGGGCAGGTGGCGGGCGTTTGCGAGAAGCCCGGCGATCACCAAGAGTGTCGCTAGCCGCCGCCATGGTAGTTCGAGCAAGAGTCCCGTAAGCAACACGCCGAAAGGAATTCCCCACAGCACGCGGTAAGCCATCCAAGGCACGACGAGGCGTCCGAAAGCGGGCGCGAGGTAGGGTGTAAAGGCCAACAGGAGCATCGGTGATGCGCCGCTGAGTGCGAACAAACCCCACGTCGCGCGTCGTGCCCGCCACGCCGGCAGGAACCCGAGCAGCGCCATGAGGAGGAGAGGCTCGCACAGGAGTCGAACG
>CAZJCO010000385.1:0-2355 GCA_964544375.1 uncultured Myxococcales bacterium | reverse complement strand
CCACCGGTCTTCTCCGACCCTACGTTCGATTCTGCCCGACCACCCGAACAATGCTTTTCACACCTACACCCTCGGTTTGACCTATCACGTACTCGAAGAGCACGAGCCGACCGAGCAGGCCATGCGACGGGCAATCGTCTTGTTCGAGCAACAAGGAGCAACGTCATTCCAGTACGTCCATGCGCACGTCGTATTGGCTTCGGCCTTGTGTCATCTGCGCCGCTTAGACGAAGCAGCGCAGGTGTGCCAAGAAGCGATTCGTCGTATGCCGGACCTGCCGGATGCCTACTGCACGCTGGGTGCCATCGAGTTCCGTCGTGGAAACCTCGACGCAGCATTTGACGCGTATCGCGGCGCACGCGCGTGTCATGATCTGCCGCTGCGCGAAGGTGTGCGCGATGCTGCGGCCGCTTCGTGGAAGGCCCTCTTGGGTATGGGCGAAGTCCGGCTCGTGCAGGGCCGGCCGGAGGAAGCGCTGCCTCTGCTATCGCAAGCGCGACAACTGCACCCAGTTCATGGCCCGGTTCTGACCGCCTTGGCTCAAGCGCAACGCGCGAAGGGTGACCCCGCGGGAGCCGAAGAAACGCTGCGAGAGGCCTTGGCGATCGACCCCGACTCGGCTCTGGCGTCAGCGCTTCTGGCGCAGACGCTCGGAGAGCGCTCCGCTCATCGCACCGCTGAACAAGTGCTCAGGGACGCGGTCACACGGCATCCGGATAACTTTGCGTGCCAGCGGGCGTTGCAACGATGTCTGTGCGCCCAGGGACGGGCAGCGGAAGCCTCCGAGCGGGTGCGGGAACTCGTCAGCCGGTCTCCCCGGTCGGTCGTACCGCGGATCCTCGAAGCGACAGGGTCGGCCGACGCCGGGGATGTCGCCGCCGCGCTGAGCGGATTCCGGGAGGCTTTGACGCTCGATGATAAGAACCCCGATGTGCTACGGGAACTGGGCCGCTTCCTGTTGGCTCGAGGAGAAGCCCAGCAGGCTGAGCAGGCCTTTCTCGCTGCGATATTGGTCGATCCGCTCGACGCTGTGGCTCGACGTGGCCTCGCCGAGGCGCGCGCCACAACGAGAGGCGTCGATACTGCTTCGAGTTAGCAGAGCGGCGTTCGGTCGATCACGACATACGCAAACGGAACGTCGATGCGCGGTTTTCCCTTCAGGTTGATCACGAAACCTACGCCGGGCAGGACGTCGACATGCGTGACGCGCAGTCCCTTGGGACGAGGTTCGGCGAGAAAAGTGACGAACACCACGCTTTCGGCCGCCACACGTGGGTCGTTGACTTGATGCGTTTTCGACTTGATCGTCAGATTGCCGCAGCCGCTGGTCGCGAGACGAACCCTGCCGCGCACGTCGAGCGCCAGGCCGCCGAAGGCGTTTTCTGCGACCACCCCCGCGCCCACCGCTGCCAGCGCGCTGCCGTGCACGCCGGCGCCGG
This sequence comes from uncultured Myxococcales bacterium, assembly GCA_964544375.1. GTDB lineage: Bacteria > Desulfobacterota > Binatia > UBA1149 > SPBQ01 > CAZQYE01. The sequence continues at coordinate 916 of CAZJCO010000385.1, read as the reverse complement.
AGTCGGAGCCGCCGGCGACGCCGGCTGTCACCGGTAAGGTGCTACTGGCGGTGCCGAACAAGGCTGGCGGCCCGGAGACGCCGAGCATTCCGACGCCGTAGTCGGACAGGCCAACAACTCCGGTTCCGGTCGCTACGCGATCGATCGTGCTCGATACCGTGACGCCGAGTGCCTGGGGGCCAGAAATGCCGACGAGACCGGCGCCTGCACCGTCGCTAGCTCCCAAGACTCCGACATTCGTGGTCGACGAAGCGGTCACGCTGGTGGCCAACGGTCCGCTGACTCCACGAACGCCCGTACCGACGCTCTCGGCAATGCCAACCACTCCGACGGGATTGACCGTTAGCGCTAGTGTCGTGCTCGCGGTGGGATGCTGCGCGCTCGGTCCACTCGTACCGACAAGACCCGCTCCCCATTCCGACGCGGTTGCCAAACCGATGCCGGCGTTCTTCGTAGCGGCAACGCGGAGTGCGGAGTCCTCGAAACCGGGTACCGATTGATACTCTATTGAAGTCGGGCTGGTTGTCAGATTCGGCGCCTCGAGCAACATCGGTGTGGGTTGACCTGTCTGCGCACTTGCTCTGCGGGGCAATAGGTCAGCCACTGCAGCGGCCAACATCCCTGCGATTCCCGCGAGCAGCGTGCGCCGCGATGTGTCGAGCGCGCTGTGCTCGGCCTCGGATCGCGTCGCTTCGCAAACCGTCTCGTCGCTGCTTTGGCCATCGGCAATTCGTTCGGTAACCTGCTTATCTTCGGGCATTTAGGATTCCCCCGTCTAATTCAAAGCTACCCTGCCGCGGCGGAGGTTGTCAAGAAACCTTCGCGGGCTCCGCTACACTGACACAGCACTTGCGGGTTCGACAAGGGGGCAACGGGTGAAGATCATCGTCGACGTTCCGACGGTCAACGCAGGACA
>CAZJCO010000384.1:0-2367 GCA_964544375.1 uncultured Myxococcales bacterium | reverse complement strand
TGGTCGATAGCGAGTCGAGTAATCTAGCGCGCGCGCGCCATCGGGTGGTTTCGCATCATCTCGTTTACCAGAAGCGGCACATCCTCGATGCGATCGCGCAACGGCGGGATCTGAATCGGCACGACGTTGATGCGATAGAAGAAATCTTCTCGCATCTCCCCCTGCGCCACCATTTCTTCGAGATTACGATTGGTAGCGGTGATGATCCGCATGTTCACCTTGACGACTCGATTACCGCCGAGCTTCTCGATCTCGCGCTGCTCGAGAATACGCAGGAGCTTCAGCTGCATGGGCAGTGAGATACTCTCGACTTCATCGAGGAACAGGGTTCCTCCGCTCGACAACTCGATCTTTCCGATGCGGTCGTGTACCGCACCTGTGAAGGCGCCCCTCTCGTAGCCAAACAACTCGCTTTCGAGCAGCGTGTCCGGAAACGCGGCGCAATTGATCGCGACGAATCTCCCGTTGCGCCGCCGGCCCTGGAAATGGATCGCACGAGCAGCGAGTTCCTTGCCGGTCCCCGACTCCCCGGCGATGAGTACGGTTGCGTCGTTCTGCGCCAGTGCTTCGATGGTCGAGAAGATCTCGTGCATGACCGGATTCCTACTCACCATGTTGGCAAACGAATACCGGTCGGACAGTTGGTTCCGCAGATAGCTGATCTCATCGAGCAGCCGACGTTTCTCCAAGACTTTTTCCGTAGCTAGGAGAATCTCTTCGCGCTCAAAAGGTTTCGTGATGTAGTCGCTGGCGCCGTGGCGGATCGCTTCGACCGCACCCTTGATCGAGGCGTACCCCGTGACGATGATGACATCGAGGTCGACCCAGCGCGCGCGCACCTGTTTGGTCAGGCTGATGCCGTCGGTACCGGGGATCTTCAGGTCGATCACGGCGAGTCCGTATTCGTACTCTTCGAGCAGTGACATCGCGTCTTCGGCGCCGCCGACGGTATCGACCTCGTAGTTGCGCTCGCGGTACAGATCTTCGAGTTGCCGCCGAATCAAAGGATCGTCGTCGACGATCAATATCCTATGGCTTTGCATGGTTCCGGTTACCTCACTGATACAGTGGCAAGAAGATCACCAGGGCGTTCTCCGGCGCCCCCCGCTCAAACAGTTCTCCGCCGTGCATCACGAGAAACTTTTCAGCGACCGCCATCTCGATGCCTTGTTTGAGCCGCGCACGTTCGCCTACTCCGCTACCGGCGCGAAACTCGATCTCCAGCCCTTCGAACTCGCGGCGTCGAGAGCGTCGCACGTGCACCACCAGCGCATCGTCGCCGAGCAACGTTTCCGCAATCCGATCGAACACCGTTCGCACGGCATGGGCGATCAGCGACGGGTCGGCGAGGATCGTCTTGTCGCGCCAGCTCTCGCCACCCTCGACCCGTACAACTCGACCCGGCAGCTTGTCGCTCAAGCCGCTGACGATGTCGCTCGCGGCAACGTGGTTAAAAGACATTCTCGCCGGAGCAAAATACTCGAGCATCATACGTACAAAGCGTTCGAGACGCTCGACCGTCGATTCCAACATCTCGACCGCCGTCCCGTCGGCCGCCGGCCCTTCGTCGTGTGCCTTCAGATAATCGGTCCAGTAGTAGAGCTTGTGAAAGTAGTTCCCGACCTCGTGCGAGATCTCGCCCAAGATACGGTCGTCAGGCAGTCCCAGAACGGCCGCCGCCGAAACATCGTCGCCCTGCTCTCTCGCGAGCCCCGTCGGCGTCTCGCGCTCGAGGCCTCCTCCCGATCTCAGCTTGCCGTACTGGTCCTTCTCCGCCATGCGGACTCTCGCTCCGGCTCGGACCAGCGCACGCGCCTGCCTCGCACTCACGCCGCGCCGCTCCTAAGAACCGTTTTTCCCCAACTCCGCCAACGCCTCGCCGCTTCGCTGCTCGAACAAAAGCTTGAGGTTCTGCACCTTCCGCAGTTCGTAGTCGACTTTGAGCAACCCTTCGACCACCCCTTTGATCTCGTCCGTCACCCGCTCGAGTTCTTGCTCCGACACTCTGTCGAGTTCGCGCTTGACCTCCTCGAACAGGCCCAGCAGCTTGTCGACCCCGCCAACGCCCGAAAAGCGACCGTTGATCTCCTCGTACGACGCCAGGATTCGTTCTAAATGTTCGCGCACGTTGTTCGTCACTCGCCTACCTCGCTTACGAGTCCTTCCGGCTCCCTCAGGGCAGCAGGATTTCCCGCCGGGGGAACCTGCCGGTCGCTACACTAAGGCAACTCCGCAGTCCCCGATGATACGTCAAGGCAAGCAAATCACGTGCCATGCAAAAATGCCAGTATGACCAATTCAGCAATATTTTCCAGCACTTACCGCATACGACCATCGACCTACGGCAGGAAAAATATTGCATTCCTG
>CAZJCO010000383.1:0-2402 GCA_964544375.1 uncultured Myxococcales bacterium | reverse complement strand
GGGTAAATGCGTCGTCCTGCTCATATAGACAGAGGTCGCGTCGCTGCCTCGTACTTGCCGAGTCTTCAGGGAAGTGGCGGTCGCTGCGGCGTTGCGGCAGGACGAGCCGCTCGCAGCTGAGGAGGACCTGGTGGTCGGATTGCCTACCGGAACGAGATGGTCGGGAAGGTTCGTGGCCTGCGCCCTGACGGCGGCTGCCCTAACGCTTGCATCGGTCGGCTGGGCGGCGACAAGCAAACAAGAGTCACGCTGCGCCGCCAAGTTGAACAAGTCGGCGCAAAAGCTGGCCAAGCTGATTTCCAAGGAAGACGCCAAGTGCCGTTCGAAAGTCATCGCTGGCAAGATTTCCGGCCCGTGTCCGTCGGCGGCTCAGCAAGCCCGCATCGAGGCGGCGCGGGCTTCCCTAAGGGTCGTTGCCGCCAAGGAATGCAAGAGCACCTGTAGCCTGTCGCCGGCGATCGAGTGCATTACGGACGAATCTTGTCCGCCGTTTGGTGCGGGATCCGAACGGTGCAGCGCCGGTGCCGCCAACAAGCCGTTCGATATGACCAACCTAGGTTTTCCAGGCACTCTTTGTCTCGGACTATTGGGGCATGCCGTTGAGCAGCCCGCCGATCTCGGAGAGTGCGTTGCGCTGGCGATGTCGGCGGGGATGGCCGACTACAGTTCTCTGGTGTACGGTTCGACGAGCGCGGCTAGCGGGCTGTCGGCCGACGCGGCCAAATGTCAGGCCGCCATCGAGAAAGCCTCACGCAAGCTGCTCGTCACCAAGCTGCGTGGGGTGAGCAAGTGCCGTCTCAGCATCCTCAAAGGGAAGCGTGTTACCAATCCGGCAACCTGCGTGAGCGATGACCCCAAACTGTCGCGTAAGATCAAGAAGGCGGAGAAGAAGCTGCGTTCGTTCGTCGACGCACGCTGCAACACGGGAATGATCGGCATGCTCGACCTCTGCGGCAACGGACCAGGCGGTACGCTGACGCAGCTCGATGCCGAGAACTGCCTGATCGCCGCGATCGAGGAGTTGGTGGACTCCGCCGAGGTTCCGGTCAACCGTAGCTACTCCGCCCAGTCGCTCATCGAGGCGGTGTTCCCGCCGGTACCGGTCTGCGGCGACAACCAAGCAAACCAGTTGCCCGACGCCTTTCTCCTGCTCGGCGAGGAATGCGACGGTACCGACGACGCGGCCTGTCCGGGCAACTGTCTGCCGACGGGAGATCTGTTCGAGTGTACGTGTTCGAACATTCCTCGGCTTCGTTTCTCCGCCAGTATCGCCGGCTCGGAAACCGACGCCGGGTGGACCGGACTCTCTCACGATCAGCGCAATTCCGACAAGTCGGGCTATGTTACGGAACTCTCCAACTGCGACTGCGACGAATTCTCCGGCGCGACCTGCGTCGGGAATACAACCGATCCGGTCTGCGACGTGTTCGGTGCGACGGCGCCGTCGTGCTCTTGGGACCTTCGGTCTGCGATCGGTTGCGACGCGCACGGTAACGGAGACGGGTTGGACGAAGACGCCGACTGCTACGTGTGCGACGCGAACACGGCCAACGCGGGTGCTTCCTGCCGGCAGGAGAGTGATTGTCTGTCGCAATGTTACGACGCGACCGGTGTAATTACCGGTTCCTGCGATGCGCAGTCGGATTGCGCCGCCGGATCCGTTTGTCGCGGCCATTGCGACGTGCAGCAAACTTGCGTGGTCTCTCCCAACGGTGCGCCATTGTCGGTAAACGCCGCCGGGGCTGCTGTCTGTGCGGTGCAGAGCATGGTGACGGATATTGTGGGAACACGTGATCTCGTTACCGGTGCCCACGAACTGTTCTACAAGATTCGTTCTCGCGTCCACACTGCGGAAAGCGTGACCAGGCCCTGCCCGGTATGCGGCGGGTTTTGCGAAGGCGGTTCGAAGGACCTTGCCATCTGTAAGGGGCGCTGCGAGACGAGTGGTGATTCCTGTCGCTTCGACAGCGACTGCCCGTCGGGCGAGAGTTGCTCGCCAGACTCGCCGGATTGTCCGGGCGGCCAGTGCCAGCTGAGCTTGGTATGCGGCGCAGATCCCGGCACCAACCCGTTCGTCATCGGCAAACCGTGTCGTATCGAATTCGAAGATCCGATCTTTGGAACGATGTCGAGCGACTGTCAACCCTCGCCGACGGTCAACGTTAGCGGTGCATCCGGAATGACCATTGAGTATATGCCGGCAACCAGCGCGGCGATTTCGCTGCCCTCGACGGTGCCGTGTACCGCCGACGGTTTTAGGCTCTACGACTGCCCCTGTCCGGACGACGGCGGACAGCCGACCGCGCCGCACGGCTGTCCGCCGGGAGCGCCAACGCCGCCTCACGCGCGGCCGTCGAGTCCCATCCCCGCTCAGCAACAGTCTCAGTCACGATGTCACCCGT
>CAZJCO010000382.1:0-2424 GCA_964544375.1 uncultured Myxococcales bacterium | reverse complement strand
GCGTTCGCCGCGCAGTTTACGGACCGGCCGGTGGTCGGCTTGCCCGCACGGCACATTTTGACGGGTGGCGGGGCTTTTCACTGTATCACTCGGCAAGAGCCCGCGCCGCTGGGAGTCAAGTCGTGACGAGTGAGGCACAGGTTTCTCTCGCGATCGTGCAGGCCGCCTTTGGATCGGACGTCGAAGCGAATCTCTCGAAAGTCGAAGAGTTCATGTTCGAGGCCTGCGGGCAGGGCGCAACGATCGTGCTGCTGCCCGAGCTGTTCGAGGGGCCCTACTTCTGCCGCGAGGAAGATGATGCCGCTTTCGACCTGGCGCGGCCGCTCGACGGCCATCCCACGCTGAACCGTTTCCAGCAACTCGCCAAAGAACTGCGCGTCGTCGTGCCGGTGTCCCTGTTCGAGCGGGACGGCCAGGCATACTACAACAGTATCGCGATGGTTGATGCTGACGGCTCGCTGCTCGGCGTCTATCGAAAGAGCCATATCCCGAGCGGTCCCGGCTACCAAGAGAAGTTCTACTTTCGTCCCGGCGATACCGGTTTTCGCGTCTGGCAAACGCGCGCCGGTGCGATCGGCGTCGGCGTCTGCTGGGATCAGTGGTTTCCCGAGGCCGCCCGGGCGATGGTACTCGCAGGCGCCGACCTGCTGCTTTACCCTTCGGCAATCGGCAGCGAACCGGCCGACCCACATCTCGATACGCGCGAACCTTGGCAACGCGTGATGATCGGCCATGCCGTCGCCAACGCGGTACCCGTCGCGGCGGCGAATCGAATCGGCGTGGAGGGTGGTCAGCGCTTCTACGGCCACTCTTTTGTCTGCAACGAGCGAGGCGACGTCATCGCCCAGCTCGGAGACGGGGAGGAGGGAGTCGCCACGGCGTCGTTCGATTTCGCCAAGGTGCGCCGCTATCGAGCGTCCTTTGGTTTCTTCCGCGACCGCCGGCCGGAGCTGTACGGGATTCTCGCCGAGCGGGACATCGACCCACCCGAGTAGGGGGGCGGAACCGCCGCGGGTCGACAAAAAGGGCGCCGGCGGGCAACAATGTCCCCATCGTGAGGACCAGCCGCGGCGTTGCCCCGATTGCGGGGACGATACTCTACCTTCTGCTGTTTGCGGGGCCGGTGCGAGCGACGACGCTTGAGGTGCCCGCTGGCTACGCGACCATCCAATCCGCGCTCGACGCGGCCGGCCCCGGCGATACCGTCGAAGTCGCGGGCGGGGTCTATTTCGAAAAGCTCGTGTTTACGAGCGGCGGCAGCGCCGCCGGTGGCTATCTGAGCTTGCAGGCTGCGCCGGGCGTGCGGCCCGTGATCGACGGAACCGGCGTGGCCGGCGCGAACATGATTCTGATCGATTCGAAGAGTTACCTGAGGGTCTCGGGATTCGAGCTGCGCAACAACCTCGGCGTCCGCGACGGTTCGGGGATTCGCGTGATCGGTTCCGGCGACCACATCGAACTGCTCGATAACGTCGTCCACGACATGCGCGGCCGCGATGCGATGGGAATCACGGTCTACGGAACCGAGGCCACGGCGATCGGCTACCTGAAAGTTGACGGCAACCTGATCTACGATTGCGACGCCGCGCGCAGCGAGGCACTTACGCTCAACGGCAACGTCAGCAACTTCGAGGTCACGAACAATCTCGTGCGCGACGTGAACAACATCGGCATCGACATGATCGGCGGCGAAACCGACATTCAGCCGAACAAGTCGCTTGTGGCTCGTAACGGTGTGGTACGAAACAACACCGTGCTGCGCGCGAACTCTTCTTACGGCGGGGGCTTTGCCGCCGGAATCTACGTCGACGGTGGCCGCGACATCGTCATCGAGAACAACCTGGTGGGCCAGAGCGACCTCGGCATCGAGATCGGTGCCGAAAACTCCGGCCTGAGCGCTAGCGGCATCATCGTTCGCAACAATGTGCTGGCCGGCAATCGTAAGGCCGGGCTTGCGTTCGGAGGCTACGCCGCCTCGGCTGGACGCGCCGACGGCAACATCTTTACGGGCAACACCCTCGTGGGCAACAACACCGTCGGCCGCGCAGGCGGCGGCGAGGGGGAAATCTGGGTGCAGTATGCGAGCAACAACGAGGTTCGCAACAACCTTGTCGTCGCCGGTGTGGACAGCGCATTCGTGTCGTCGTTCAAGGGCTGGTCGGCGAACCATTTCGACTACAATCTGTACTTTTTCTCGGGAGATCCGGACGCGGCCGCATTCAGTTTGAACGACACGTGGTACGCGGGACTGAGTGATTGGCAGGCCGGAAGCGGCGAGGATGCGGCCTCGTTGTTCGCCGATCCGTTACTCGGCGATCCGGCTGCCGGCGACTACCATCTGGCGTCGAACTCGCCGGCGGGCGACCGCGCCGAGCCCGCCTCCGTGGCCGCGCCGCGCGCGCGCGACCCTGGCGGTGGGCCGCG
>CAZJCO010000381.1:0-2460 GCA_964544375.1 uncultured Myxococcales bacterium | reverse complement strand
GTTCGAACAAGCCCAACGCATTTTGATCTGGTCGTCCCCGACCAGACCATTCCCGAGATGAGCGGCTCGGACCTGTACCAGCGGATGGCCGCGCTGCGCTGCGATCTTCGTTTCGTCGTCGCCACCGGCTTCAGCGATACCCTCAGTCCGAGCAGCGCACGCAAAATGGGGCTGGCAGGGTTCATCCCCAAGCCCTATCGCGCACGGGATCTAGCCAAGACCGTCGCGCGCGTGCTCGACGGTTAGAGCCCAGCGGCAAAAGTTTCGTTGTGGATCGCCCGATCGGCGGCGTCGAGCGGTAGGGTAAAGCAAAAGACACTTCCTTCGCCTTCAGCACTGGTCACGCTAATGCGTGAGCCGTAGCGCGCAACAATATTTTGGGCGATCGTCAGTCCCAGCCCCGCGCCTGTCGGTTTCTCGCGAGAAGAGTCGGCGTCCTGCACCTGATAGAAACGTTCGAAGATCTTGTCGAGTTGGTCGGCGGGAATGCCGATACCGGTATCTCTTACCTCGAAACGAAGGTCCTTTTCGCCGAGCCGCACGCGCACAGTGACCGTGCCGCCCTCGGGCGTGAACTTGATGGCGTTGCCGACCAGGTGCTCGATCACTTGAGCAACGCGATCCCGATCGACGACCAAGGTAGGAATTCCGTCGTCGATGATGGTGAGCAATTGGATTCCTTTGCTTTCGGCCGCCTGGCGCAAAGGGCCGATCGCGCCTTCGAGCAGGGCATAGGCGTCCTGCTCGCGATCGTTCCAGCGGGGGTCGGCCGATTCCACGCGGCCGAGATCGAGTGCCTCTTCCACCAGCTTGGCCAAGCGCCGGCCTTCTTTCATGATCGTCTCGCTGAAACGGCCCACGGCCTCGGGTTTCTGAGTGTGGTACTTGTGAATGATCTTGGCCGCCGAGATCATCGCGGCCACCGGCGTGCGCATTTCGTGCGATACGTTCGTCAGCAATCGGGTCTTGGCTTCGTCGAGTTCGCGCAAGCGTCTGTTGGTTTCTTCCAGCCGGGAAGCGTGCTGCTCTAGAGTCTTGCGGTTTCTTGCGAGCGTACCGGCCATCGAGTTGAAATGTCGGGCAAGCAAGCCGATCTCGTTCTCCGTCGTGCGCGCCAGCGGCTCGACGTTTTCGCCTCTCGCGAGCGTGCCGGTCGCACTCACGAGGTCGTCGAGTTGCCGCGTCATGCGTACCGAAGTGAACCAAGCCAGAAACACCGAGAAACCGAAGGCTCCGGTTAGAATCACCAAGGCAATGCGCACAAAGACGACGAGAGGCCAACGTGCGATCTTCGCGTCTTCCAGGAGGTAGCTCACGTGCGCCCACTCGAGCGCCGAGCACGGCTGGTCAACCGTGCAAGCCGATAACGATTCGTCGCCACGCCGCTTTGCGGTCTCGGCGCGGTAGCGCACGCCGCCGAGCTCTACGAAACGCCCCTTCTCCGCCGTTTGTTCGAAAGGTGGAAAATGCGTGTACGGTGGGAGCAGGCCCATCACGACGTCGGGCTGGAGCAGCACACGCCCGTCGCGGTCGATGAATACCGCAAAACGATTCAAGGCACCGTCACTTGCGTCCCTCGCGGTGTCCTGAACTATGCCGAACAGGTCGCTCCACAACAACTTGGCCAGTAGCAGTCGCGGCGCCTCCTGCGTCGCTCCCGGAACCACTGCAACGACGGGTACGACGAGCCCGCCTTCGTCGGGATCTTCCAGAAGTCTGCCCAGCGCCGCCTCGTGTTCGAGTGCCCGCTTGATCAACCCCTCATGGACTCCCTCGTCGCCGTTGCCGTGACTCGAGGCAAGAAGCGAACCGTCGGGCCGAACCAGCTTGAGTTCGGCAAAGCTCGAGTGGTCGCCGAGTTCGTCGACGAGCCTGCGGTGATCGATGCTCGCAACGTCTTTGCCAAGATCCCTGGCGATCGCGGACACCTCGTCCAAACGCATAGCCAAATGATCGAGCATGCGCTCGTCGTATTCGTGGCTCAGCTCGGAGAGGAACTCTTGCCGCTGGGGAATCGCGTAAGCGGAAAACAACCAGTAACCGCCGATCAACAGCAGCAAGGTGGGACCGACGGTGGCCGACGTCATCAAGGCCATGAGCTGCCAGCGCAGCGAACCGTTCAGCAGCGAGAACAAGCGGCGCGCAAGTCTCACGGTGACTCTCCGACGCGCGCGATGACTTTGAGACCGGCGGTATCGGCAGCGGCCGGCAGGTAGGCGATTGCGTTCGGCATCACCGCGACCAGGCGCCGCACCAGGCTTGCGCTACGCTGCTCGAGCGGCCGGAACACGAACGGCGAGCCGCGCGCCATGCGGCGCTTGGCATCGCTGTGGTAGACGGCTCGGTAGAACGCCGCACGTTCCGGTCGTTCCTCCGTGTAGTCGATCACCTGAATGCGGCGGCCGTCGGGCCATTGCGTCGTCTCGCCGCGAAAGATTTTGGCGATTTCGTAGGTCGTCA
>CAZJCO010000380.1:0-2462 GCA_964544375.1 uncultured Myxococcales bacterium | reverse complement strand
CAGACCCCGGCGCCGCGCCGCGCGCTGTGTCACACTCCGCCGGCGTTGGGCGTCCTCTCCCCGCCCGCTTGTCCGCCGCCCTCGCGCGTGACGCGCCCGCCGGGGCCGCTTCCAGCGACGGTCGCCAGGTCGACGTTCATTTCTCTTGCTCTTCGGCGCGCTGCGGGGCTGGCCGGCCCTCCGGCGCGGGCGTCTGCGCGAGCGCCGAGTCGCCGACTACCCACGCCGGGCGCGGCAGTCGCTCGTGCGCTCGTTGCGCGCTCTGCGCCACCTCCGGCCCCATCGCGGGTAGCGTCATCTGCCTGGGACGCGCGGGCAGGCGCTCGGTCGTCGCTGGCGTTGTACTGGCTCTCGAAGGCCTCCGCGTCGAACGCTTCGTCGGCGCGATCGGTCATCGCTGCCAACAGCGTTCCCGAGGGAACCGTCGTCTCGGGCTCGACATAGACGTGACGCAGAACGCCGTCGGCCGGAGCCTCGATTTCGGCTTCGGCCTTCTCGGACTCGATGATGAGAACGACCTCGCCCTTGCTCAAGGCCTGACCGACCTTCGCTCGCCATTCGATGACGGTGCCTTCCTTCATCGTCATTCCGAGCTTCGGCATTACAATTGCTGTCGCCATGGTTGCCGCCTTTTCTGAGCTCGTAAAATAGGATCAACTGGGCTCTGAACAAAGCTCGGGGGAAAGCAGCCATGGAATTTTCGCGTGACGAACTGATCGACGTCTACCGGCGTATGCGCCTGATTCGCACCTTCGAGGACAAGCTCGCCGACCTCGTGATGGCCGGCAAGTTGCCTGGCTTCTTCCACCTCTACGCCGGCGAGGAAGCCGTCGCGGTCGGCGTTTGCCAACACCTCACGGACAAGGACTACGTCACCTCGACCCACCGCGGCCACGGCCACTGCATCGCCAAGGGCGTCGACGTGCGCGCGATGATGGCCGAGTTGTTCGGCCGCACCACCGGCGTGTGTAAAGGCAAAGGCGGTTCGATGCACATCGCCGATTTGGACCGCGGCATGCTCGGCGCCAACGGCATCGTCGGCGCGGGACTACCGCTTGCGGCGGGTGCCGCGCTCACGGCTCAGGTCAAGAAGACCGGCGGCGTGGCGGTCGCTTTCTTCGGCGACGGCGCGAGCAACCAAGGGCAGTTTCACGAAGCCTTGAACCTTGCCTCGGTGTGGAAGTTGCCGGTGGTGTTCGTCGTCGAGAACAACCTCTACGGCGAGGCCACGCCGTACGAATACGTTACGCCGGTTACCGACATCGCCGAGCGCGCGGCGAGTTACGGCATGCCCGGAGTAGTCGCCGACGGCATGGACTTCTTCGCCGTCTACGAGACTGCCGGGCAGGCGATCGCGCAAGCGCGTGCCGGGAACGGACCGAGCCTGCTCGAGTTCAAGACCTACCGTTACTACGGCCATTATCTCGGAGATCCGCTGACGTACCGGACGGAAGAAGAGACCAACGAAGTAAAGGCCACGCGCGACCCGATCGACTTGTTCAGCGCGCGCGTGACGGACGAAGGCTTGGTTGAGCGGGATGTGCTCGAAGCCGTCGACGGCCAGGTCGCCGAAGCGATCGCCGATGCGGTTGGCCAGGCCGAGCAGGGACCGCTGCCGTCGGCCGACGACGTCACCAAGGACGTTTACGTTCAGGTCTGAGCGTCGCCGCGAGCGACGAGCGACGGAGGAGCCGCGATGGCACGTGAAATTTTCTTTTTGCAGGCAATTACCGAAGCACTCGATATCGCGATGGAGACCGACCCGGACGTCGTCTTGATGGGAGAGGACATCGCCGGTGGCAGGCGTCCCGACGGCAAGGGTGTCGAGGAAGCCTGGGGCGGCATCATGGGCGCGACCAAGGGCCTGGCGACGAAGTACGGGCGCGAGCGCGTGCGCGATACGCCGATCAGCGAGATCGGATTTCTCGGCGCCGCCGTGGGCGCCGCGACCACTGGTCTTCGGCCGGTCGCCGAGTTGATGTTCATGGACTTCATCGGTGTCTGCCTCGACCCGCTGCTCAATCAGGCGGCAAAGTTCCGCTACATGTTCGGCGGCAAGGCGCGCGTGCCACTTACCGTACGCACATCGATGGGCGCCGGCGTGCGCTCGGCCGCACAACATTCGCAGACGCTCTACTGGCTGACGACGGCCATTCCCGGCTTGAAGACGGTTTGCCCGGCGACCGCCGAAGACGCCAAGGGACTGCTGCTGGCCTCGATCCGCGACGACGACCCGGTTGTCTTCTGCGAACCGAAATCCCTGATGTTCGCCATGGGGGAAGTGCCCGAAGGCGACTACGAGGTTCCGCTCGGCAAAGCGCGCCTGGCGCGTGAAGGCTCCGACGTTACGCTGGTCGGCATCGGCCGCACGGTGCAGCTCGCGCTCGACGCCGCGCAAACGCTCGAAGGAGAAGGCACCAGCGCCGAGGTCATCGACCTGCGCTCGCTTCAGCCGATGGACG
>CAZJCO010000379.1:0-2476 GCA_964544375.1 uncultured Myxococcales bacterium | reverse complement strand
GGCTTCGAACCCGTAGGTCGCCTGTTCGAATCAGGCCGGGCGCGCCAGTTTTCTTCTGATATTTTGGATGCTCGCGCCTTGCTCATTTCGAGCCGATTTTCGGTGTCGTCGCTAGTGCCAGTAGTGGTGCTATTGTTGGGCGCTCGTCGAGCCGCTGAACGGCCCGCTTTATGTATGAGTCTCGATCACGAAAGCTCAATTGAGAGCCTACGAAGCGCACTGGACCGGTCCCTGGGTTCGATCTCGCGGCGACCGCGGGTGCGGAAGCTTAAGCTGTGCGGATATCCATGTGACGCAGCAAAATCGCATCGCGCAGTCGCGTCGGCAGAAAGCGATTGAGCGCCATGAAGAAGGTACTCATCGCATCGATGCGCGTCGAAAGCGGAGGCCGCCGGGCCTCGACGACCCTGGCGATACGGTCTGCCGCTTGCGCTGGCGTCGGTGCCGATTGGATAAGCTCCTCGTCACGGGCGAGAAAGCGGCCGACGCGTTCTTCATAAGGCGATCCGTTGGCGGCTGGCGCCTGCGACTTGGCGGCGAAGGCGGTGGAAACCTGGGCGGGATGGATCAAGCCGACGCGAATGCCGAAGGGTTCGACTTCCAGTCGCATCGAGTGCACCAAGCCTTCGACGGCAAACTTGCTGGCCGAATAGATCGATTCGAAGGGGAAGGGGATCTGGCCGACGAGGGAAGACATTGCGATCAACCGACCTCCGTGGCGAAGCCGCATCGACGGAATGAATGCCTGAAACAAGCTAGCCATGCCGATTACGTTGATTTCCAAGCAGCGCAGAGCTTTGTCAAGATCCGTTTCTTCGAGCGGCCCAAAGTGCGCGATTCCGGCGTTCGACAAGACCACGTCCACGTGGCCGAAGCGCTCTAGCACGCGGTCGCGAAAGGCGCGCACCGCTTTGCGCTCGGTGATATCGACGCGCTCGAGCAGGTGCCCATTGTTGCAGGCGTCCAACTCGGAGGCGAGGCTGGCCAGGCCTTCTTCGTCGACGTCGAAGCCGGCAATGCTCCAGCCGCGGCGACCGAGCCGCTCGGCGACGCCTCGCCCCATTCCTTGTGCCAGTCCCGTGATGACGACAATTCCCGCCATGTTGTCCTCCGTGCCCGAACGGCTGGGTCTTTCGTAATTCGAACAGTACGAAAGTCAAAATAATCGCGACGGTAGCGATGAGTCAACCGAACAGACGAGCCTTGACAGGGTCGGGTCGATTCGACAGGATTGCAAATAGTACGGTTTCCGAATAATCCCAAATCGGAAAGGACTCGCGCGTATGGCCGGTAAGAGCGTGACAGCAACGGGACCTACGACGGGCAAGCTGAAGCTGTCTCGACGTGTTTTGCTACGCACCGGACTAGCCGGCTCACTGTTTCTCAGCGCCGGGGCGTTTCTGGGTTGCCGTCGCTCGAAAGGCGGGCAAAAGGCGCTGAAGTCCGACGGGCTTGTCCTGTGCGAAGGAGCGAGGCAGGTCGTGGCGGCGGCCAGCGTTGCCGTCCTCGGTGAGCTTTTGCCCGCCGATCCAGTCGAGCGCCGCGTCGCGCTTGCTGCGGCGATCGACACCATCGACGATTATCTCGGGCACTTCCCGGTGCATGTGCAGGACGAGGCACGCCAGGTGTTCTGGATGCTGGGTCTATGGCCGGTGCGCGCCCTCCTCGCGGGTGTCCATGCGCCGTGGACTGAGGCAAGCCCTGAGGAACTGGTCGCCTGGCTAGACTCGTGGCAACACAGTCGTTGGAGTTTGCTGCGAGAAATCTACGTTCTGCTGCAGTCCCTGGTATCGCTCGGCTGGTTCGCCAATCCGCCGGGTTGGCCGGCGCTCGGCTACCCGGAACCTACGCCGATCGTGCCGCTCGGCCGAGAGTGGCTGTCGTGATGCAGCGCGAGATCATCGACGGCAGTCGCTTGCAATCGGATCTCGAACTCGAGGCAGACGTGGTCATCATCGGCACGGGAGCCGGCGGCGCTGTGACGGCCGAGATTCTCAGCCAAGCGGGCCTGCGGGTGATCTTGCTCGAAGAGGGTGCCTACCGGTGCGCCGAGGACTTTGGTCCCGATGAGGTTCGTGCGCTCTCTCGCCTCTATTTCTACGGCGGGCAGAGGCCGACCACCGATCGCGGGGTGTCGGTGGTTCAAGGCCGTACGGTCGGCGGATCGACCACGGTAAACTGGACGGCCTGCATCCGGCCGCCCCGAAACACCTTAGAATACTGGAGTGCGGTTCTCGGACTTACCGAGTTTGGCAGCGAGCAGATGACGCCTTGGCTCGTGCGGATGGAAAAGCGCCTGCGCATCGAGCCGGCGATCGACAACAATCCCAACAACCAAGCCTTGGCACGCGGCGCCGAGCGGCTCCGACCACGTCAGCAGCGAGTGCGACGGCCAGCCGCTCCACCTCATCCACCAGCGCTCGCCGGTCCCGAACGCCCTGCCCCTCGTGATCACCCACGGCTGGCCGGGCTCGGT
>CAZJCO010000378.1:0-2492 GCA_964544375.1 uncultured Myxococcales bacterium | reverse complement strand
AACTTGCCGGGACCGAGAATCGGATTGCGCTCGCGCGCAAGCGCTACAACGACTCGGTTCGCGCCTACAATACCACGACAAAACATTTTCCCACGAATCTCATCGCCGGTTGGTTCGGCTTTGAAACCCGACCCTACTTCGAGGTTCCAGACGAAAGCAAAAGCGTTCCCAAAGTCGCCTTCTAGCGGCCTACGCCTTCGGCCCCGACGACCGACAGATCGGCGTCGAAGGTCCAGCTCCCGTGGCGCCCGGCAGTAGTCGCCAGCCGTGACCAACGGCATAGAAAATCCTCGCGCGGCCAAGGCTGACCGCCCAAGCGCCGCACGTGTTCGCTCGCCGTCTGACAGTCGAACAGCGCAAATCCCCAACGCTCGAGTTGACGAATCAGCGCGACCAGCGCCAGCAACGAAGCGCCCGTCTGACGGTGGAACATGGATTCCCCGCTGAAACAGCTTCCGACGGCCACGCCGTAAACACCGCCGACAAGACGGTCGCCGTTCCAGACTTCGGCAGAGTGAACGTATCCCAGTCGATGCAACTGCCGGTAGGCTTGAATCATCTCGGCCGTGAGCCAGGTACCGCCGCCAGATCGCCGCCGCACGGTCGCGCAGGCTGAAATGACTTCATCGAACGCCGAATCCATTTGCAGCCGTAGACCGGCCGCCTGTCGCAAGCTGCGGCGCATGCCGCGCCCCAACCGCAGCTGACTAGGCACGATTACCTCACGCGGATCGGGAGAAAACCACATAACCGGATCGCCTTCGCCGTACCACGGAAAGACCCCTTGCCGGTAGGCCGCGAGCAGGCGGCGACTAGAGAGGTCCCCGCCGATTGCCAGTAATCCGTCGGCCCCGGCACGTTCCGGCGGTGGAAACACCGGATCTTTGCCTAAGATGTAGACCGGCATCGCAGCCGCATTGCAGGCGCAGTTTCGGCGCCGATGCAACAGCCGGTGATCCGCTCCGTCATTTCCCTCGCGTGGCGCGAAACTGCCGTTTCGGCTAGCCTAGGCACTCGATGCGGACATCCTGAAAGGAGTGATCATGCGCGTAGAAGAATGGATGAGCCACCCGGTCCACACCGTCAAGCCGCTTGACACCGCCGCGCATGCGCGGGAATTGCTCGAAAAGTATCGTATCAACCAGCTCGCCGTCGTCTTGAAGAATGAGCTGGTCGGCATCGTTACGGACCGCGACCTACGCGACGCGTTTCCCTCGGTGTTTCAGTTATCCGAACGTTCCAGATCGAATCTGCCCGATCCGCAGAAGATGGCGGTCGAGTCGATCATGTCCCACCGGGTGCTTACGGTGCAAGTCGACGATACCGTACGCGATGCAGCC
Source organism: uncultured Myxococcales bacterium (assembly GCA_964544375.1). GTDB lineage: Bacteria > Desulfobacterota > Binatia > UBA1149 > SPBQ01 > CAZQYE01. The sequence continues at coordinate 1,152 of CAZJCO010000378.1, read as the reverse complement.
GAGATCATGCGCCGAGAGAGGGTCGGAGCTTTACCGGTACTGAGGGACGGACGGCTCGTCGGCATCCTGACGAGAAGCGACATCCTCGACGCCCTGATCTCTCTCGCCGACTCCGCCGAGACAGACTGAATCGCGCGGCGCTGCGACCACCGACGAGATCGAGTCGCCGGCCGCGTCGCGCATCTGCCTTGTCGCTTGTCAACGAAGGCGCATGAGCCGATGCGGCTTACCTCTTCGACGATGGAGAGGCAGTAGCGTCGCACGCTTGACGCTTTTCCCAGCGGCGTACGATTCTCTCGGCCGCCGGCGCGGCGGAAGCCCCCGCCGCAATTCCATTGCCCCACCGAATTACTTGACATTTCAACACCTTAGACTAGACACCTCAGGCCCTGATCGAGCTGTAAGAAATACCCCTCCATGGCAATGCGGGCGGCATACTTTTCGCACTTTTCTTTCTTCGTACGTTGCCGGTTCGCGACCGGCAACGACCCGGAGGAGCGGTGCGCAGCAAAGGTCGATCAGAAGTGTCGTGGAGTTCGGTTCAACCAGCAGCCGGCCGCCTGCTCGCCAACACCGTTCACGCGATTCTGAAGGCCCCCCTGTGGTTTGCCCTTCTCGCGACCTCTCCGAAGATGCCCGGTGGCACCTTCTTGCAGGCTTGCGTCGCGGCATACGGTGCGTGGAACAAACGCTCACGGCGACGCGTATCGCCGCTGCTCGAAACCACCCGACGATTGAGGCACTGCTTGCCCGATCCACCGATGGTCATGGTGCTCGTCGCCTGCTCGGGAATCCTTTTGCTGCCGGCCGGTCAGCCCAGCGAAGATAGCGGTGCGGCAACAGGCTACGGCTACGCCTCCGCCTGCGTTCTTCCCGAACAGCCCGCCTGCACTCTCGATAGTAGCGAGACGCCCGTGAATCGCGACGCGGCAGCCTACGCTTTATCGCTAGATCCGAGCAGCGCTTCCTGCTCCATACAACGGTGGTGGCCAAGCTGCCCGGGCGGAGCACCCCCGTGCGGGGCGACGCGTGTGGGAAAGCGACGATGGAGTTAGGGCATGTGGTGGGAGACGAAGCGGTCGTGGAAGGCGCCGGCGATAATGAAGAGGAACCGGTCGGTGTACCCTTTGCCCCGGCGAGTATTTACGGTAC
>CAZJCO010000377.1:0-2492 GCA_964544375.1 uncultured Myxococcales bacterium | reverse complement strand
TATCGATTGGAAACTTGTCCGGTCGGAAATGCGTGTTGAAGAAGTGCACCGTGAAGATGAAGCCGACCGCGAGCAGGGCCTCGTCGCTATGGATGATGGTCGCAACGTTGACCGACCAGCCGGGGACGAAGCGCGTGAAGAACTCCGGGAACCACAACAACAGACCGGTCGAACCGATGACGATGACGCCCCAGAAGACCGCGAAGTAGTCGAACTTCTCCCAGTAGGTGTAACGCCCGTACTGCGGTCGCGGGCCGAGGCCGAGGAACCACTTGAGCGAGTCTCGGAACTCGCGCAGGTCGCGCAGATTGAAAAGAATCGTATCGGGGCCGGTGAGAACCTCCTTCCAACTGCCGCCATTGCGATTCTTGGTCAGATAGACGTTGCGCAGGTGCATCACGACAACGGCCGATAGGGCGATCGCGCCCATTCGGTGCAGGATTCCCATCGCCTCGAATCCGCCCAGCGCCCAGGACAGCCACTGAGCCCAGGTGGTGTAGGAGAACTTCAGGGTCATGCCGGTGAGTGCCAGCGTGAAGAAGCTGAGCAGCATCGTCATATGCAAGGCTCGCTGCGTGGTGGTGAAGCGACGATAGCGTTTTTCCCCAGTCGACGCCTTCTTCGAGACCTTGTGTGCGCGCCACTCTTCACGGCCGAGCCACAGTCGGGCCAGCCACGCCAGCGTATGGGAAATGAAGAAGACCAGGGTGCCGACGAGCAGCACGCTCATTGCCCAGAAAGACCAGAACAGCCAGGGAAACTTGTGCGGGTCGTGATGCGTGGCGTGCGTCAGGTAGCCGGCGAAGCGTCGGTGCGCGCCTTCGTGACACTTGCCGCAGGTCTTGACGACGTTTCTGCGGCCGAGCGTCGAGTTGGGGTCCGAGGGCGGCAGAATGTCGTGCGTGCCGTGGCAGTCATGGCACTTTGCCACTGCCGCGGCGCCGAGCCGGGAGACCTTGCCATGGAAGGTGTCGAAGAAAGTCTCGGCTTCTTTCTCGTGACACTTACCGCAGAGGTTCATGATACGCAGGCGGAAGTCATCGAGATCCGTCCGGCTGATCGTATGTGCGCTGTGGCAGTCCTTGCAGGTCGGCAGTTTTTCTTTGGTCTCGGAGTTGCCCGGCCAGTGAATGCTCGTCTGGAATACGCGCTCGACGCCGTAGTGACATTTGCCGCACGTGTCGGCGATGTTGTCCGAAAAGACGCTCGATGCGGGATCGTCGTGCGGCAGTTCGCTATGAGCGCCATGACAGTCGGCGCAGGTCGGAGCGACGAGCAAGCCGCTGCGGAGCAAGCCTTTTCCGTGGATGCTGTCCGTGTAGGCCTCGACGATGTGCAACTCGCCGTTGTGAATGCGTACGGCGGCCTTCCCACCCGAGCGATGGCACAAGGCGCAGAGGTCGGGCACGTTACGCGGGAAAATAGGCGACAAAGGCATCGCCTTGCTCTGAGTCGCGTGTTTGTCGTGACAGTCGAGGCAGACCGGCGCGTCGGCATCCCCTTCTTCTGCTAGGCGTCCGTGAATGCTCGACTGGTACTGCTCGACCTGATCGGCGTGGCAGATGCTGCAGTCAACCGGTGAGCGAATCGTGGCGCAACCGCGCGTCAGCGTATTCGCGCTGACCTCTGTGTGGCACTGGGCGCAGGCGGTCTGCGCGTGCGCTGAAGCGGCGTAGGCCTCTTCGTTCACATAGAGCGAAACCTCGCGGCCCTCTCGTTCCATCGAGAGAGTCCGGTCTGCGTGACAGCCGAGACAGTCCTTGTTCGCTTGACCGGCCGGGTAGTAGACCTTGCGAATCTGGTGCGGAGAGTGGCAATCGACGCAGACTGGAATCTTGTGCGGCTCTTCTTCCCAGAGGCGGCCTTCGATGATTTTGCGGTGGACGCTTTCGATCTGAGCGTGGCAACCGGTGCAGGTGCCGACGACGTTCTCGCGATAGATACTCGAACTCGGATCGTCGTGCGGTCGGATGGCGTGCGCCGTATGGCAGGAAGTGCAGACTGCCGTGACCGTCAGCCCCTTCTTGTAGAGCCCTTCGCCGTGGATACTCTGCGAGTAGTTTTCGAAGATGCGGTCTTTCGGAATGTCGTGGCTCAGTGACACCGGCGTTCCTTCGTGGTGACAACGCCCGCAGAGCATCGGAATGTTCATCACGGCGGTCGGGGCGCGCGAGTCGCTCGGCGCTAGGATGTCGTGTGTTCCGTGGCAAGTAGCGCAGCCTGGCGCGAGTTCGTCGCCTTGCATCGCCGCCTGGCCGTGAACGCTCGCCCGATGATCTTCTAGCTCATCTTCGTGGCATGAACCGCAGTCGACCGGCGCGACTTCGTCGTGGAGGTCTTCGGGATCCTCCATCTCGGCGAGATCTTCGTGGCAGTCGACGCAGTCGAGGTCGCGGTGCAGGACCTCGGAGGTCGCTGGTGGGTAGGTTGCGGTGCCGTCGGTTCTTGCGCGAGGCAGTTCGGTTGGGAACGGGTCGTCGTGGCAAGCGAGG
>CAZJCO010000376.1:0-2498 GCA_964544375.1 uncultured Myxococcales bacterium | reverse complement strand
CGCTTGGGAGCGATGCGAACACCAGTCTGCGGTGCGAAGAGACGCTGGCCCCGCGCCGCGCAGCCCCGCAACAGCGCGCCCGCCGCGGCAACCTCTTCGGCGGGTGTTCGTTCGTCGACCACGATCTTGGCGTACAGTTCCGCCCCATCGCAGCGGGCAAAAAAGCTACGGTGCTCCTCCCAATGGCTGGTTCCGCCATTGGCCGACGGTAGCTTGACGTCGGCCGACACCACGCGCAAGCGTTCCACGATGCGCTCGAGTCCGTCGGAAACGAGCGCATTGGTCTCGAGCAAGCAGGGCCTCTGCAACCGGTGATCGCGCAAAAATTCTTCCAAGAAGGCATGCTGCACCATCGGCTCACCGCCGGTGAGCGCAATCATTGCGACCGTCGGATCCCGGGCGGACCAATGCGATACGATCAATGCAAGACGCGCGGCAGAAACCGGGTTGGGCAGCCGTTCTCGTCGGCCATCGGGCCAATCCACCGTACAGTCGGCCGTGCGTACCAGAGCGTCGGGCGTATCGCAGTAGCGGCAGCGGACGTTACAGCCGGCAAAGCGAACGAATAGGTGGCGTTGCCCGGCGTAGGCGCCCTCACCCTGCGCGGAAGCGAAGATCTCGCTCAAGTAAGCCTTCTCGCTGCCTTGCTGGCCCATCTCGGCTGCTTCCTATCACAAACCGGCGGTTACCGCTGCCGGCCGGCGGTCACCACCAGCAGGTCGCCGAGATTGGTACCCGTCGGACCGGTCCGCAGCACATCGCCGGCCGCTTCCAACGCGACGGTCGTCGCAAAGGTCTCCAGCGCGCGCGTCAAGTCGGCGCCCGCCGCGCGCGCACGTGCGGCCGTCGAACCGTCGATCAGGGCGCCCGCGGCATCGCTCGATCCGTCGATCCCGTCGGTTCCGGCCACCACGCAGGCGAAGCTCTCGACGTCGGTCAGCCGCAACGCCAACTCGGCCGCCAAGTGTTGGTTGCGCCCACCGGTACCGGCATCCGCCGGTAAGCGCACCGTGGTCTCTCCGTGCAGCAGGAAAGCGGTAGCGCGGCCGCCGCCGGCCACACGGCGCACGGCCTCGGCCAATACCGGCGCAAGCTCTGTCGTACTGCCGCCGAGGCGCTCGAGCGGTGGCTCTTGCAGACGGTAGCCGGCCGCTTCGAGCCAGCGCGCGGCTCCCTCGGCCGCAGCCCCTTCGCTGACGACGACTTCAAACGCGCCGGTGCAGTCCTCCTCGGCATGGCGCCGCGAGCGTTCGAGCCAGGCGCAAAGGGACTCGGGGCATTCGGGCCATAGCCCCCAGCGCTCGAGTACCGCGACCGCCTCACCAGCGCTGCACGGCCGCGCTACCGTCGGACCCGAACCGATGGTCGCCGGATCGTCGCCGGCGACGTCGGAAACCGCCAGCGTAAGCGAGTTGGCGGGCGCCGCGGCGCGTGCCAGTCCGCCCGCTTTGACCGCCGACAGACTCGCGCGCACGGTATTGATTTCCTCGATTGGGGCTCCGCTGGCCAGGAGCAAGCGGTAGACCGCGATCACTTCGTCGTCGTCAAGGCCGGCGGCCGGCACCTCGAATAGCGCCGACGTACCGCCGGAAATGAGATAGAGCAGCGTATCGTCGCGGCCGAGTTTCTCGACGGCTGCGAGCACGCGGCGGCTAGCGGCAAAACCGCGACGGCTCGGCACTGGGTGGTCGGCCGCCAGAACTTCGATGCCTTGCGGCAGCGCGCGACCTCGATAACCGCCAGGAACGATGGCGAAGCCTTCGGCCCGCCGCGGCAGCGCCGATACCATGGATCCGGCGGCTTTCCCCGTCGCAACCACCAGCACCCGGCCCACGCGGCGATCGAATAGGCGACTGTGCTCGACGGCGCAGGCCACCTTCTCCGCTGGCGCGGCCGCACGCAGCCCGGCATTCCAAGCCGCAAGCGCGTCGCGCCGCAAGCGGTCGGTGGATCGGGATTTAGCTCGACTCGTCGTCGTTTCCGCTCGCCGGATAGCGAGGCGCTGCTACGCTACTCGACTCGGTCTGAACGGTACGCTGCACCTGCTCGTGCTCGCCTTGACAGGTCACGCATAGATGGCTGAACGGCATCGCCTCGAGCCTGCCCGGCGAGATCTCCTCGCCGCACTCGTCGCAGATACCGTATTCGCCGGTCTCGACGCGAGCGAGCGCATCGTCGACGAGCAGCAGCTTCTTGCGGCCGCGGTCGCCGAGCAACAAGTTGATCTCACGGTCCCGCTCGTCGCTGGCAACGTCGTAGGTGTCACGACCCTCGGGCGCCTCGGCATCCCTCTCTTCCTGCAGATCCTGACGGATCTCATGCAGGATGTCCTTACGAATCTGCAGCAGCTGATTTCGGTACTTCTGTAGCTGTCGCTTTCTCATCCGTGTCCCCGCTCCCGTGCCGCGTTCTGCCGCCGGCGGCGGGCTAAAGTAGATGCGGACAGCCGCCGCGTCAACACGTGACGTGGCATTTTTTGAAGCGACGAGCGGTCAATC
>CAZJCO010000375.1:0-2520 GCA_964544375.1 uncultured Myxococcales bacterium | reverse complement strand
TCCGGCCGAGCTTGCCCCGTACAAACAGCTCGTCGAACAGGTCGCTGCTGGCAAAACTTGCAACGCTTCTTGTCAACTCCCCAAAAGAGTCGTACGAGTCGGCAGTGGCCACACCGCCGAGTGTGGTGCCCTCGATGAGCCCCTCGGCCGCCGACCGTGAGATCGACTCCGTACCGACGCCGGTGAGCAGACCGTCGTTGTCATAAGAACGCGTGATCGCAGCGCCACCGCTGACGGTCGTCGCGGTCAAGCGCAGATCGTCGTTGTAGGTGAACGAGACGGTGCCCGTTACGTCGCCCGTCCACGAAACACTAGTGAGAAGCGGGCCGTCGTATCCGTAGGCAAGGGTTCCTCCGTCGGGAGACGTGACGGTTTCGAGCAATCCCTTCGCGGAATCGTAGGCGGAGGTGATTTGGCCTCGCCCGAGCACCACGCTGGACACTCGCCCCACCGAATCGTACGCAACGCCCACCGAAGTGCCGTCAGGACGCGTGATCTGGGTGATCTGCCGGTCGAGGTCATAGGCGTAGCTAGTTGTAGATGCTTGCGTGCCAACCGTCGGGGCGACATAGCCGCTATCGAGATCGACCGGAGTATAGGAAAACGTGTGAAGCTCACCGCCGGGGGTGAGGATCGAAGCGATGTTGCCGTTGGCATCGTGAGTATAGGACACCGAGTTGCCGTCGGGCAGGTCGATGCGTGCGACTCGGCCTGCCTGATCGTAGGCGTAGCGGGTCACGCGGCCTTGCGGATCGGTGATCGTATCGACGTTTCCGTCTGAGCCATGAGTGTACGTGATCGCACGGGTCTGCAAGCTGCTACCGCGCTCGACGCGAGTGAGCCGCCCCCGCTGGTCGTAGCTGAATCGGAAGGGCTCAAGACTGCCGATGCTCTGCTCGACGACCCGGCCCTGCCCGTCGAGGCGAGTCGTCGCCCGTCGACCGTTAGGAGAGGTTTCCGTCCACGTTTGGCTAGCAGCGTCGTAGGTACTGGTGGCCGTCTTGCCGTTCAAAGCAACCGTTTGCGTCAAGGTCTGTAATGACAGGGGATCCCCTGCCGTTGCCAGTATTGCAGACCTGCTCATCGTTCGCGTCGTCGTCAACCCGCCCGGCGTTTGCGTCGTAAAATCGGCATCAATCGGTGCGGGCATTCCGAAGCGCGGATCGGAGTCTTGTCGGATCGACACGGTCGTGCCGTCAGCTAGCGTCATCTGCTCGGTCGCACCGGTGCCGATCGTTGCTGTATTGCTACGGCCGTCGGGGAACACGACGGTACGTTGCCGGCTGCCGTCGGCGAGTTTCTCGTAGCGGTAGGTCGTTGTGCGCCCCAAGCTAGAGGTCCTGGCGACCTGGTAGCCGGCGGCAAGGTCGGTGCGGGCAAGCGTCTGATAGCCGCCGCCGGCATCATCGTCGCGCGTGAGGCGCCCCTGGCCGTCGTAGGCAAACACGGAGGCGTTGCCGCGTGGATTGGTCAGGCTGGTTAGCAGTCCGTTGCTCGTGTGGTTGAGCGCAACCGACTCGCTGGCAGGATTCGTCACGCTCGCAAGCCAACCGCTCGCATCGGTGGTGAGCAACGTGCGCTGGCCGTAGGGTCCGAGGATGCCCGTCGGGTTGCCCGAGCCGTCGCGCTCGAGGGTGGTCTGATTGCCATTCTCGTCCGTGATGGTCGTTAGCAGACCACGCGCGTCGTATGCGAAGCTATAGAGGATCGCTCCCGTGAGTGCGTGGAGCGTCCTCAGGTGCCGGCCGCTGCGGTCGAAGACGTAGACCTCGCTGCCGTCCTCGGCGGGAATCACGATGTCGCTTGCGGAGACGCCCGAAAGCGGTGGCCCGCTTCGCCGAACCAGGCAGTTGTCCCGCTCGGCGATGTATAGGTATCCGTCCGGACCGATGTCGATGCCGTATGGAGATCCGAGCATCGCTTGCAAGGCCGGAGTGCCGTCGGGACTAAACCCCCAGGTTTCGGTGCCCGCGACCATCAGCAATGTTCCGTCATCGTCCAGACGCCAGACTGCGTGAGAATACGCGGCCGTGATGTAAACACTGTTTCTTTTGCCGGCGGCCAGGTCGACGCCGGGTTGGTTCCCGCCGAAGGCGTACTTGACGACCTTTAGACCGCCACCAGCGCCCAGGCGTTTGATCATCGACGGTCCGCTCGAGTAACCGTAGCGTTGGTAGAAGTAGACGCTTCCGTCTGGCGCCACGGCCAGCGCGTCGTTCCCCTCGGAAACGGCCGCATTGATCGTGCCGTCCGTATCGATGCGACGGAGCAACCAGGTGTCGCCGATGAAGACCGTTCCGTCGGGCGCTGCTGCAACGCCGCGCGGACCCCACAGGTAGGCATCCACGGCCGGCCCGCCATCACCGCTCTGCGCTCCGCCAAAATAGTTCGGCACGCCGGCAACTCTACTGATCGTCCCGTCGGGTGCGATCCTCATCAAAGTGTGCTTGTTCATTTCTTCGGAGTAGTAAACACTGCCGTCGGCGGCAACGTCGAGGTCGTATGGCGTTGTGGCGCCCG
>CAZJCO010000374.1:0-2523 GCA_964544375.1 uncultured Myxococcales bacterium | reverse complement strand
TTGCCCTAGTTGCGGTGGGGAGGGGCCCCCGTACCTTTCAGCGGGCGACGGTGCCGGCGGTTGCGGTTGCCGGGGGGTGTTGCTCGCGATAGCGGGCGAGCTGTTGCTGGTGGCGCTGCGACAGATTCTCGCTGCGGGCCACGATTGAAATCAAGCGGTCGAGTGCCGGGCGGGCCAAGTCGAGCACTTCGGTAAACAGTCCGTCGATCTCCGACGATTCGATTTCTTCGGCGATTTCCATTGCGGCCTGTGGCGAAACGCCGGCGCGTGCGGCCTGGTAGCCTCGGTCGACGAGCTTGCGCAACTTGACGATTCGTTCACGCAGGTCAACGACGAAGGGGCCGTCGTCTTCTTGCACCTCTTCCGCCGCCAGTAGGGCAGAAAGAATCCGGGCGTGGGCGCGCTCGTCGTGCGCTAGTCGGCGCCAGAGCTGGGCGAGTTTTCTATCCGACGAGTGGAGGGCGGCGAGTTCCTCGTAGACGTGCGCTACCTCGGCCTCGAGATCGCGGCACTGCATCAGGGCTTCGCGGAGATACATCCTTACTACCGCAAGCTACAAGCATGAGGCGTGCCAGATATCGGAAAAGCCGGAGGCTCCGTTTTTCTTGACGCTCAGGGGCTTTGCCCGGTGCTTCCTTCCTAGCCGTGGGGAGGATCGGCGCGGAGATTCCCGAAGTTGGGAATGCCCTGGGTTCGAAGAGACCGTTCGCGGAAGCCTCGACGGTGGCGCAGTCGATGCAATCGGGCTAAAGGAGCCTTAGATTTGCAGAGGATGGCGATGGCTGACCTGACGACCGCCTATATGGGATTGCGACTCGACTGCCCCTTGGTGGCATCGGCAACCCCTCTGGCACGAGAAATCGACCAGGTTCACCGGCTCGAAGAGGCCGGCGCCGGCGCTTTGGTGCTGTATTCGTTGTTCGAAGAGCAGTTTTCCTCGCAGCCAGGCGGTCAGCGCGGCGCACCGACTCGGCCGGCGGCGGCCGCGAGCGAGCCTTTCGAGCGCGACGAGTTTCTCACCCGGCCTCACGAGTATCTCGAACATCTCGCGCGCCTGCGACGAGAGGTTTCGATGCCCCTGCTGGCCAGTGTCAGCGTGGCGCGCCTCGGCCATTGGCTCGACTTTGCCGGCCAGCTCGAGCAAGCCGGGGCCGACGGCATCGAACTGAGCCTCTATCGGGTCGCCTGCGACCCCTTCGTCTCGAGCGCGGCAGTCGAGGCCGGCTTCGTCGAGTTGTGCGAAGCGCTGTGCGCGCGAGTTCAGGTGCCGGTAGCGGTCAAGCTGCCGTTGCAGGTGACCGCGCCAGCGAGTCTGGGGCAACGGCTCGAGAGAGCCGGTGCGCGCTCTCTCGTTTTGTTCCACCGCTTTTGCCAGCCGGATATTGATATTGAGCGGCGCCGCTTCGTGACCGACCTCGACCTGTCGACGGCGGGCGATGCGAGCGCGGTTTTGAACGCGATCTCGCTGCTTCGACCGCACGTCGACCTTTCGCTCGCGGCCAGCGGCGGAATGCACAGCAGTACGGACGCGGTTGCGGCGATCATGGTCGGGGCCGACGTCGTCATGATGTGCTCGGCGCTATTGCGCCATGGCGTCGAGCATCTCGGGCGCGTGCGCAGCGAGTTGAGCCGTTGGCTCGAAGAGCACGACATCGAGCGTCCGAGCCAGATCCGCGCTGCGGTTTCGTTGTCGCAGGCCTGGCGCGGCAAAGTTCGAGACAACCGTGTGCCGCCCGCCGGCGCAGCGACGCTGCCTGCCGGCCGAGCGGCCGCAAGGGGGTGAGACGATGGCTTTGTTCAAGAAGATCTTGGCAGCGACGGATTTGTCGCCGGAGTCCTTTTCCGCCGTATCTTTTTCTAGCCAGCTGGCACTCGAGCAAGGTGCCGAGTTGACCGTGCTGCACGTTCCGCACAGCACCTCGTTGGTCTATACCGACTTTGCGCCGCCGATCGATATGCTCAACATCGATGCGGCGATCGAGAAGGCCTCGCGCGAACAACTCGAGGAATGGGTGTCGGCGAACCTCGACAGCGCGGACGATGTCGGCGTCATCGTTCGTAACGGCATCACCCACGAGACGATCTGCGAGGTTGCCACCGAGGTTGGTGCCGATCTCGTCGTCATGGCCACGCACGGCCGCAAAGGGCTAGGGCACCTCGTACTCGGCAGTGTCACGGAGCGGGTGCTGCGCGATGCACCCTGCCCGATGCTGGTGATCAAGCCGTCCAAGCCGCTTGTCGAGGGGGAAAGCCAGCCGGCGGATTGACGTTTCGAGCGATTACTCTAATAGTAATTGCTCATGGAATTGGACGTCGGTGATCTTGCCGGGCGCACCGGCCTGACGGTCGATACGATCCGTTACTACCAGTCGTTCGGTCTCATTCCGCCACCGGTGCGGCGCGGCCGGCGCGCGTTTTACGGCCGCGAGCACCTCGAGCGCATCGAGCGCGTCCGCGGCCTGGCGGCCCGCGGCTTCTCGCTCAAGGCGATCCGCGCTCTGATCGAGGCCGGCGAAGCGAGCG
>CAZJCO010000373.1:0-2527 GCA_964544375.1 uncultured Myxococcales bacterium | reverse complement strand
CACACGGCAGCCCCCAGCGCGCCGCGCGCCCCCGATGCAGGCGAGCGCACGGTCGGTGCAGCGCAGGCAAACCTTGCCGCCGCGCGCGCCCGGCTCGAGGCCGCCGACACCGCGGCGGAACAATCGGCCGCCGCCGGCGCCGAAGTCGAACGCGCTCGCGCCGAGGTCGAACGCGCCCAGGCGTCTCTCGAGGCCGCCGAACTCGACCTTTCCTACGTCGCGCTGTCCGCACCGGTCGCAGGGCACGTCGTGCGCAGCAGTGTCGACGTCGGAGAGTACCTGCGGCCGGGACAGGTACTGATGGCGCTGGTGCCGAAAGAAGTCTGGGTGACCGCGAATTTCAAGGAAACTCAGATAACCGACATGCGTCCGGGCCAGCCCGCCGAACTACACGTCGATGCCTATCCGGACCGCCCTCTGCGCGGCCGCGTCGATAGCATTCAACGCGGAACCGGCGCCCACTTCAGTTTGTTCCCGCCCGAGAACGCGACCGGTAGTTACGTCAAGGTCGTGCAACGCGTGCCGGTCAAGATCGTGCTCGATGAGGATTCCGCCGACGGTCTCTTGCTCGCGCCGGGCATGTCGGTGGTTCCGGCCGTCCGGGTTCGTTGAGACGATGAGCGACCGCGAGCTGTCCGCGTCCGGTCCGGCAAGCGAAGCGGCGACGGCACCGGAGCTCGAGTGGCATGCGCCGCGCAACCCCTGGTTGATCGCCGGCGTGGCCACCGTCTCGACTTTCATGGAGGTGCTCGACAGTACGATCGTCAACGTTTCGCTGCCGCACATTGCCGGAACGCTCGGTGCGACGCCGATCGACAGCACCTGGGTGCTGACCTCCTATTTGATCGCCAACGCGATCGTCCTGCCGCTGAGCGCATGGTTCGGTTCGCTGTTCGGGCGCAAGAACTTCTACATGGCATGCGTCGTCTTGTTCACCGGCAGTTCTCTGCTGTGCGGCATCGCGCCGAGCCTGGGCGCGCTGGTCGTTTTTCGCATGATCCAAGGGGCCGGCGGCGGCGGGCTGCAGCCGAGCACCCAAGCGATCATGGTCGACACCTTTCCGCCCGAGCAGCGCGGCATGGGCATGGCGCTCTACGCCATGACCGTGGTCGTCGCGCCGGTGATCGGCCCCACCCTGGGAGGTTGGATCACGGACAACTATAGCTGGCGATGGATCTTTCTGATCAACGTGCCGGTCGGCGCGCTCTCGCTGATGCTGACCGCTCGCTACATTTCCGATCCGCCCTACCTCGTGCGACGCCGTGGGCCGAACAAGTACCGCGCGGACTTCATCGGCCTCGGGCTGCTCGCGCTCGGTCTCGGCTGCCTGCAGTTGGTACTCGACATCGGCCAGCGAAACGACTGGTTCGAGTCGCGTCTGATCGTCGTCGCCGCAAGCGTTTCGGCCCTAGCGCTGATCGGTGTCGTCTGGTGGGAACTGCGGCACCCCGATCCGGTCGTCAACCTGCGCCTGCTCGCCGATCGCAACCTGGGGCTTTCCCTGGTGACGATGGTGATCTTCGGCTCAGTCCTCTACGGCACCACCGTGCTGCTGCCGTTGTTCATGCAGACCTTGCTGGGCTACACGGCAATGTGGAGCGGACTGGCGATCTCGCCCGGAGCGCTTCTCATGTGCGTGCTGATGCCGGTGGTCGGTTGGTTGGTGTCACGCCTCGATCCACGCTGGATGATCTCGGCCGGTGTCGTCATCATTGCGGCCTCGCTGCAAGCGATGGCCCGGTTCAACCTCGAAATCAGTTTTGGCACGATCGTCACCGCCCGTTTGATGCAAAGTCTCGGCCTCGCCTTCATCTTCGTTCCGCTGATCACCGCGGCCTATGCCAACGTCCCAAAGGAAATGCGAGGCAGCGCATCGGGCCTGATCAGTCTTTCACGCAATACCGGCGGAAGCCTCGGAATCGCTTTCGCCTCGACGATGATCTCGAGGCTGAGTCAGTTTCATCACAACCATCTGGTCGATCGTATTTCCGTACTCGATCCGCGCTTTTCCCGTTCGATCGACGGGCTCGGCGGCCACCTCGGCCGGACGATGGGCGATCCGATCGCGGCCGCCGAGCAGGCCCGCGCGATGGCCTATGCCGTCGTCCAACAACAGGCTGCGACGTTGGCCTTTACCGACGTGTTTCGCATTCTCACGCTGATGGTGCTGCCCGTGCTCGGACTCGTCTGGCTCACGCGGCGAGTCCAAGTCGGCCCGGAGACGACGGCGCTATGAACGTGCAACCCGTCTGCCGACTACCTGTCGTCCTCATTTTGGGGCTGGCCCTGCTTGTCAGCGCCTGCACGGTCGGCCCGAACTACAAGAAGCCGCCGGCGCCGGCGCCGCCGAGCTGGTCCGAACTCGCCGCGCGCATCGATTCGAGCGCCAGCGGAGGCGAGGCGGCTCGTGCGCGCGCAGCGCAAGAACTCGAGCGTTGGTGGCAGCGCTTCGACGATCCTCTTCTCGCCGGCCTGGTCCGACGCGCGGTTGCCGCCAACTGAGACCTACGTGTGGCGACGGGCACTG
>CAZJCO010000372.1:0-2539 GCA_964544375.1 uncultured Myxococcales bacterium | reverse complement strand
GTGGCGGCAGCCGCGGGCGCTCGGAGTCGGGCATCATGTTCACCTGGCAGTTCTAAGAGCCGCCGGCAACGACCGTCCTTTCAAGCAAAGCGAGACGAGGGCGGGATCTCGGTAGCGAGATCCCGCCCTCTTTTTTCCTTATTCGCTGTCGGGCGAAAGCAGGAACTACTCGGACTTACCGTCTTTCTCCGCGGCCTCGTCATCCATGCGACAACAAATCGCCATCGCGCGCGTCCGCTCTTCGACCGCGCACTCGCTGCCGCCTGTTTGCAGACAGGTGTAGAACGCTCCGCGCGTCGACTGAGGCCATTCAGCCAAGGTTTGAATGATACCCATCGCCGAGGTCTGGCAGCTGCCGTCCGGCTCCGGCCGCACCTCGGGGTAACACACCCCGCCGGTGAGAAACTCCTCGTTCGAGCATCGTGCACGCGAGGCCTTGAGCCCGTTCACGCCTTCGCCGGAAGGCTTTCCAACGACCTTGCGACAGCTCAACCCCCCCGCTTGCGCCGTCGTCGCAGCGCCCGGGGAAAAGGTGACGACGACTGCGCTCGCGAGCGCGACCAGGGTCCAGGCGATCGGTCTGTCAACGGTTGTTTTGCCCAGCATGTTCTTTATCGAGTCTCCTTCCTATGTGCCTATGTGCGGAATATAGATTGCCGGTTCCGCTTTCGCGCCGGCGGTGTCGCCTACAAACGTGTTTTCAGGCGTGGCCCATTGTCGCCTCGCCTCGCCGGATCGTCAATGCGTAACGAGCGCAAGACTTCTGGCAGTGCAACGCGGAGCAAATTGGGCGCAGTGCGTCATCAACTTCTCTCTGTCGATTGTTGCGCTGCGCCGATCCGTAGAACTCGACCAAGCATCCGCAAAAGCAGATTTCCCCGCCCCCCGGTCGTGGGGGAACGCAAGAATTTCCCTTGACAGTATTGCACCAGCCCAACTAGTCTCTCATTTGAGTTTCCCCCGCGCCGAACGCACCTGCCACCGGCGCGAAGAGTTTGTAACCGCTTCGCGCGGCACAGGAGGACAGGATGAACATGAACAGGTTGGCTTCCGTGATGGCGGTCGTCGTAACTACTGCGCTACTGGGCGCAACCGCCCCGGCACAGGCCCAGTTCGATAAAGCCGAGCAGAAGTGCCGCGGCGGCATCGCCAAGGCTTTCACTAAGGCCATCTCTTCGGCCGACAAGGTCATCTCGGGCTGCCACAAGCAACGCAACGTCGGCAAGATCCTCGACAGCGTCGACTGCAACGATCTCGCTCAGGCCGACAGCAAGCTGAAATTCCAGAAGGCGCAGAGCAAGCTCGCAACCATCGTGCAGAAAAAATGCGTCGACGCCGGCATCGACGGCGATCTGCTGAGCGAATACGTCTCTTGTCCCGAGCCCTGCGGCACGACAACCGGCGTCAGCAACCCGCTGGCGACTTACACCGAGCTAGGGACCTGCCTGGCCTGCCTCGCCGGCGACTTGGTCGAAAACCACGACACGCTCAATCTCGGCCTGCCGACGCCCTCGGCGATGGCCAAAGAAGATCAAAAGTGTCACCTGGCCATCGGCAAAGGCTACGGCAAGCACCTGTCGGCAATGCTCAAGAGCCGCATCAAGTGTCAGTTGCTCGAGGACAAAGCCGGCAACAACGACATCACGCTGTGCAGTACGGACGACAGCAAGGGCAAGATCGCCAAAGCCGTGACCAAGGCCGAAGGCTTGATCGACAAGCTCTGCCCGGGCGCCGATCTGACCAAGGTCGACTCCTGCGCAACCACCAACCTCACGGATCTAAAGGCCTGCCTGCTGGGCAACAACGACGCCGACGGTGCCGTCGCTTTTGCCGATCACTACGAACTCGATCCGACCGTCTGCCCGACTTCCATCACCTGGGTGACACGCGCCGGCGTGGCTCCGGACGGATCGACCACCGTCACCCGGGTCGAGGCGGGGTGGAACGGAATCGGCCATGGGCAAGACTTGGCCGACAATTTTGCCATGAGCTTCGGCGTCACTTGCCCCAACCCGCAGCCTCCGTGCGGCAACTGCACGATCGACGGCATCGTCAACGCCGACTCTCAGTACACCGCGTTTACGCGTTGCCAGGAAGATCCCTCGATCGAGTGTGCCGCACCGTTCACGACCGATCCCGCTTGCCCGGGCGCGCAGAAGTGCCTCTTTTTCACCGGTCCTCCGCTGCCGCTGTCGGCTAGCAACACGCCGATTTGCGTCATGAACAAGCTCGCCACGGATCTCACCGGAACGGTCGACGTCGAAGCCGGCCAAGGCACGGTCAACATCGACCAGTTGAGCCAAGTCCACTTGGGTGAAAGCCAGGTCAGGCCCTGCCCACTGTGCAGCGGCGACGTCACGCCGAACGACGGGATCAAAGACGGCAGTTGCGTGGGCGGTTCCAATCACGGCGGCGCTTGTGATGTGCACGCGTTCGAAAGCACGTTCGCGAGGCGGCCCGCCGGCCTGGCGACCACCGGCCGCGCCGGCCGAAAGCCACCGGACCACCGCCCTCCTGCCCCTCGACCCCTGCGTGAGCG
>CAZJCO010000371.1:0-2541 GCA_964544375.1 uncultured Myxococcales bacterium | reverse complement strand
ACTCTGATGTGATGACACTATCTCTGATAGTTGCCACAGAGCCGCCGTGTTCGATTACCGGCTTGCTGAAAATGTAGCGCAGATTCGTAAAACCGAGGCTTGGGACGATATCGCGGACATAGCCGACGTAACTCTTGTCGAAATAGTCTTCGCCGACCAACTTGAAAACCGTCGGCTGGATGCCCGCGTTGCTAACGACGATCGACGCCTTGAACTCTGCGTCTCGGGTCTTCACGCCCGTGACCCGCCCCTGCTCGACGAGGATCCGTTCGACGCGAGCGTTCGTGCGAACGCTGCCGCCGTGCGCTTCGACGAAACCCGTAAGCTCTTCGATCAGCCGTCCGTATCCGCCCCGCGGGTAGCCGACCGGACTTCCGGCAAAGACCTGCATGACTCTTGCGATCTCCGACATCGACACCAGCTCGTAAAGACCGGTCGCCATCAGGTTGGAATGGGTCGCGAGAAACCCGTGAATCTGCTTGGGAACGTCGCTGTGCTGCCCGAGCCATTGCTGAACCGTCACATCGTCGAGCTCGTCGAGCTGCTCGGGGCTCATCGTGGCGATTTCCGCCAGCACCGTCAGACAGGCAACCCGTTCCTCTTCATTGAGCCCCCACGATTGGAAAAAGTTCGCCGTCGGATCGTCCACCTGCGTTCCCGGAGCATCGATGTAACTCGACCACTCGCCGTCATTTCGCCGGTACATCATGGCGACCGAGCCGAGCCGGACGTCCAGCTTCGATTCCATTCCCAGCATGCGAAAGGCCTCGACGAAAGGACCGCCGCCGGTCGGAATGCCAAAGGTCGGCCACATCTCGCTGCGGAATCCGTTGACGTCGATGCCCATCGATTTGCCGCCGAGGCGCTTGTTCTTCTCGAGCAACAGCACCTTCATCCCCGTGTTGGCGAGAAGCGCCGCACAAACGCTCCCTCCGAGTCCGGAACCGATGACAACAACGTCGTACTTGTTCGACATGGATTTTCTCCCCCCGCCCGACCCGGCGGCCGCCAGCACAATTACCGGACTTGCTTGAACTCCCGTCTGTTAGCCCCGCGGCTCTCTTGTGACAAGGCGCACGGCGTGCACTCAGCCTGCGCTCGGGGCCTGCCGTCCCTACGGCGCCTCTAGTAGCCGCGCGGGAACGCAGATCTCCCGCACGCGCTTGGTGTCGAGCGTTTCTTCGCCGAAGGAGTTCGCCGTGTGCAGTCCTTTGCGTTCGACGTCCTTGTTCGAAAACTTGCTCGGTTTGCCGCTGTAGCAAACGAGATATCCGTCGGGATTCTTGACCACGCTGCCGTCTTGGGACGCCGGAGCGCAGAAGTGCCGTTGCTTTCGCAAAGCATAGTCGCGGTGTTCGAACGCGTCGCGCAGGTTGGCCTCGGCACGCGACGGGAAGTAGTCGGGCCGATCGCCGGCATCGTCGGCGCGGTAACACTTGTAATGGTCGACGTCGTGCAGCGCGTCGTCCGGCGGGATCGCGGGGCCGTCGAGTCCTCTTGCGGTCGGCACTAGCAGCAGGTCGGTTCTTTTCGTTCTGAGGTACATCGGCCCGAGCTGGTTCTCCGTCTTCAGTTGGTCTCTGGGCTGGTGCCGCGGCTGCCCTGGAAGTTCTTTAATGCTGTAGGCCTCCAGATGCGTGCCTTCGTCCAGGATACCGACGGGATTATCGTTCAGATGCCCGTTGAGTTCAGCCGGAAGGCACAGCATGGACGGTTTGCGTACCAAGGTACCACTGCCGGCCTCGAAGCGGTCGGTAAGCACCGTCTCTATGGGCCGAAACTTTGGCGTTTTTGACGTCGTCTTGGCCGCGTAGCACACGAAAGAATCGATCGGATTGGCCTCTTCGGAATCGCGAGAAGGCAACGCGCAGTCCGGATCCGCGGTATCTACCAGCGCGTCGCCGTCGTTGTCGGCGCCGTCGTCGCATTGCGGATCTTCGAAGTCTTGGTTGGCGTCGGCGCAACCCGGGTCAGCCGGATAATCGCTCAGGCCGTCGCCGTCGTTGTCGATTCCGTCAGCGCACAACCGGAGTTCGGCCGTACCGGCCGAGCCGCCGACGAAGGTGCTCGCGCGCCAGCCGGAGGCCTGGCCCCAGAGCTTCTTATCGGCCGTCGCCTCTCGGATCACCAAAGAGTAGCCTTGACCGTCGGAGCTTGGATGCCAACGGTCGTCGTAGCGAAACTCCTGGATCACATTCCCCGCCGCATCCTCGAGCCGCAACCGCTCGCCACCGTTGCCTAGCTGTCCGGCGTACTCCCCGAGCACGCCAGACACCGGACCGTAGAACGTCGTGAAGGCAGCCAAGTCCGCGACGACGAGAGCGTGGTCTCCCGGCGCCAGCAGTGCGGCGGGAAAGGCGAAGTCGATGCCGTCCGTAAACGCCAGACCGGAAAGATCGACCGTGCTCGCGCCAACGTTGCGAAGTTCGACGAACTCCAGGGTTTCACTTACCGGCGGCTGGCACATCATCTCCGTTATACGAATGCGCGATATGATCAAGAACGTAGTCTCCTACAACGCACTTCCCTACATCCGACGAC
>CAZJCO010000370.1:0-2542 GCA_964544375.1 uncultured Myxococcales bacterium | reverse complement strand
CACGCTGCGCGGCGCCGCGGCGCGCGCGTGGGCGCGCCCGCGGCGCGAGTGGCGGGGGGTTGTCGCGCGGGCCGAGCCGCTTTGGCCGTCCTCGGCGCCGCCGGGCGTTGGGTACAAGAAGGCTCCGGCCAGCGTTAGCAACGCCGACAGCACGAAGGCCAGTGACGAGGATTTGCTACGATCCCGCTTCACCGGCGCATCCTCCGTTCGCGCATTCGGAAGAACCGCACGAGCGGATCCACGACCGAGCCGGATGCGTCGATATGGACGAAATCGATGCCGGCGCGACGAAAACGGTACTCGAGACTTTCGATGCGGTCTCGGGCAGCTTCGGCGACGGCGCGGCGAAAGGCGGCCGACCCGGTGTCGTAGAGACGGCTACGGCCGCTCTCGGCGTCGCGCAACTCGACCATGCCAACGGCCGGAATCTCGAGTTCGCAGGGATCGGTTATCAGCACGGCAATCACGTCGTGTTTGCCGTTGGCAGCTTGTAGCGCGCGCTCGAACCCTTCGTCGAGGAAGTCACTGACAACGAAGCAGACCGCACGCCGTTTGCTGACGCCGAGCAGGAATTCGACCGCGGCGGTAATGTCCGTGCCGCGCCGCCTTGCGGTGGCAGGCTGCCCGCCCCCGAAGCGGTTGCGCAGGCGCTGCCACAGGCCGGGCGCCGCGGCCCCCTGGCCGAGCACCGGCAACGCCGCTTCTTGGTGTGACTGTTCGCCGTGGGCGAGGACCTCGCGTACCACGCGCAGGGCATGACGCTGGCCCTTGCGCGGCGGAATGTACTGTTCGACTTCGCCGTGAAACAGCAGCAACCCGACTTTGTCGTCGTTACGGATCGCCGAGAAGGCGAGCAGAGCGCATAACTCTGCCGCGGCTTCGCGTTTGGATCGCGAGACCGAACCGAAATCCTGCGAGGCCGAGACGTCGGCCATCAACATCAACGTTAGCTGGCGTTCCTCGACGTAACGTTTGACGTACGGCTCGCCGGTGCGTGCCGTCACGTTCCAGTCGATCGAGCGAACGTCGTCGCCGACGACGTAGGGCCGGACTTCTTCGAACTCGATGCCGCCGCCCTTGAAGACGGAGACATACTCGCCGGCGAGCACGTCGGCGACATGCCGGCCGGTGCGCACTTGAATCTCACGAACGCGGCGAATGATTTCGCTGGCGAGCATCTCGAGCTTCCCGGCGACCTACGGAACCAATACGGAGTCAAGAATTTGCGCGATCAGATCCTCGCTGCTGTGACCTTCGGCTTCGGCCTCAAAGGTCGTAATCACCCGGTGACGCAAGACGTCGGGAGCCAAGGTCTTGACGTCATGCGGCGTCACGTAGTTGCGGCCTTGCAGGAACGCATGCGCCCGCGCAGCCTTGATCAGCCATATCGAAGCGCGCGGGCTGGCGCCGTACTCGATCATCCCGTCCATGTCGCCCGCACCGGCTTCCTTGGGCTCCCGCGTGGCGCGCACCAAGTCGACGATGTAGTCGCGTACCTTGTCATCGACGAACACTTGTTCGACGGCCTTGCGAGCACCCGCGATATCGGCGGGACTGGCAACTTTTGCGACGTGGGGATCCTCGCTAGCGCCGCCCATGCGATCGAGAATTCGCCTCTCTTCCTCGCGGCTGGGGTAACCGACCTTGATTTTCATCATGAAGCGGTCGACCTGAGCTTCCGGTAGCGGGTAGGTGCCTTCTTGTTCGATGGGATTCTGCGTCGCCAGTACGAGAAAGGGCGCGTCCATCGTAAAAGTGTGACCGCCGATCGTGGCCTGCCGTTCCTGCATCGCCTCGAGCAGGGCGGCCTGCACCTTGGCCGGTGCCCGGTTGATTTCGTCGGCCAGTACCAGGTTCGAAAAGACCGGTCCTTTCTTGACGCTGTAGGTTCCTTCTTTGGGATTGAAGATCTCCGTGCCGACGACATCGGCCGGAAGCATGTCGGGCGTGAACTGAATGCGTGAAAAACCGGTCTGGATTGCCTCGGCGAGCAGCTTGACGGTCAGGGTTTTGGCCAGCCCGGGCATGCCTTCGAGCAAGACGTGACCGCCCGATAGCAGGCCGGTCAGCAGCCTGAGCACCATCGTCTCTTGGCCGACTAGAACCTTGCCGACTTCGCTGGTCAGGGCGTTGCCGAGTTGCGTAAACTTGTCCGAGTTTGAAGTCGCTGACTCCGTCGTCATCCGTGGTTTCTCCTTCGCATGTGAATGGAAGAGGCAAGCCTCGGGGTCGGCACGTGGCCGCTGCGTTCCCGGGCCATCCTAAAAATATGGCGCGGTCAATCGTTCACTTTCAAGTGACACCGGCCGGCAACGCAACCATGCTGCGGCGGACCTGAGGCTACC
This sequence comes from uncultured Myxococcales bacterium, assembly GCA_964544375.1. Lineage (GTDB taxonomy): Bacteria > Desulfobacterota > Binatia > UBA1149 > SPBQ01 > CAZQYE01. The sequence continues at coordinate 197 of CAZJCO010000370.1, read as the reverse complement.
CCCATTGGTTTGACGCGGCGGAGGCCGAAATCATCGAAAAGGATGGGGGGCTTCTTCGCTTGCCAGTCCAGGGCCGCGGCATCGCCCGTAAGGAAGGCGCGCTTCTTGACAAATAACTTACAGATAATGTAAATTGCAATACAGTAAGCTCGTGGAAAATATGGGAAAAACCGCGGAACGTGCGGGGGCGGTCGCGA
>CAZJCO010000369.1:0-2547 GCA_964544375.1 uncultured Myxococcales bacterium | reverse complement strand
CGCGATGACGAACTGCAGCAGGGTGTGGCTCGTTTGCGGGCGACGATGCGCCGGCTTGATTCGGTCGTTGAGGGAATGGCGCGCGTGCAGGGGCGCTGTGCCAGCCGGCTGACGGCCCAGGAGCAGGAGGTCGCCGAAGCCAAGCGGTTGACCGTGCGGCGTGATGACCACATTACTCGTCTTATTCGCGACACCGCGGGTCAGCGGGCCCTGCTGGAACGACTGATGCGGGGGGGCGAGGGCCCTGCCGAGCAGGCTGGGCGCGAACTCGACGAAACGCGTCGGCGTCTCGAGCGAGTGGAGAGTCACATGAGCGATCTCAAGCGGCTGCAAAAGAGCGGTACGCAGGATCTGATAGGAACGCTCGAGGGCATTCGCGACCGGATCTCCCGCCTCGAAGTCCGAGCGGCTGAGATGACGCGGGAAGCGCGCGCAAAAGGTGGCCGGCTGGACGCCGTGGCTCGCCATGTCGCAAGTGTGGACAACCGTTTGTCGACGGCTCTCGGCCGGCATCGGGAGAATCTCGTGGATCCGCTCGGCGGACGCGGTGAGCCCGCCGGCGCCACAGGCTGAGCCACAGGCGCTTGAATTGACCGGCGAACGAACGGTCTAACCAGCATGGACGTAACAATGAGATTAAGATCGTTGAAAATTGCGGCGACGGTCGCCGTTGCGGTGTCGCTCCTTAGCGCGCCGCTGCTGTCGGGTTGTTCGCGCGAAAAGGCAGCGCCGAAGAATAGCGCCACCAAACAAGAGTCGAAGATCGAACAGATCACGGGGATGCGTTACTACGTCGGTGGTCCGGTAATGAAGCCGGACAACTACGGGCGTCTTCGATTGGCAGGGTTCAACGGCCAGGTAACGACACCTTCGAGCCGCGGCCTGCTGATCGGCTACAAACCGAACGGTGATGGAACCTTCTTGTACCGTACGTGGATCAACGGACGCTCGGTTCAGGAGTCCAAGGGATTTCTCGACGAACAGGGCCTGTTGTGGTTTACCGAGCGCGCTACCTACGACAGTCAGGAACGGGTCATCGCTCGACAGAAGCTGAGCTACGACAACGACAAGCAAATCATGACATCGAACTTCGAACAGATCGATCCTGAGACCGGCGAAGTCGTCAAGACCACCAAGCGTGACATGCCCTACGCACCGCCCGAGAGCCCGGACGAAGAAGAAGACGACGCGGGTGACGAGTAGGACTTCGGCCGACCCGTGCTCGTCGTTCCGGTTCCGCAGCTGCTCGATAACTACGCCTATCTTTTGATCGCCGAGGATGGGCGAGACTGCGCGGTCGTCGACGTAGCCGACGCCGGGCCGGTACTCGAAGAGGCGGCGAAACGAAAACTCCAGATCACCACAGTGCTCTCCACCCACCATCACTTTGATCACGTTGGTGGTAACCAAGACCTCGCGTCGGCGCGCGCTCCGGAGGGCGTCGAAGTTGTTGGATACGCCGGCGATGCGGATCGCATTCCGGGTCTTACCCGCGGTGTCGACGACGGCGAGCGCTTCGACGTCTGCGGTTCGTCGGCCGAAGCGATCTTCATTCCGGCACACACCAGCGGTCATTTGGCCTACTACTTCGAGTCGGAGCGGACGGTGTTTACCGGGGATACGCTGTTCGCCGGCGGTTGCGGTCGTTTGTTCGAAGGAGACGCCGCGCAGATGATGCAATCGCTTGCTCGCCTGGCGGCCTTGCCGGATGACACGCTAATCTACTGCGGGCACGAATACACTCAGGCCAACCTGGAGTTTGCTGCGATGCTCGAGCCCGGCAACCAAGAACTCGCGCGCCGCCGTCAAGAGGTGGCGGAACTGATCGCGCAGGGTCGACCGAGTGTGCCGACGACGATTGCGATCGAGAAGGCGACCAATCCCTTCCTGCGTTGCGACAGCGAGGAGCTGCGCGTTTCGGTGGTCGAGCGTTGCGGCGAGATCGCTGCCGACGGCACTTCCGTGTTTGCCGCAACACGAAAACTCAAGGACGAGTTCTAATCCGATCGTAGACGAGCAGGGGCCGCCGCGTGTGTGGAAAAATTTCCACCGTCCGGCGGCGATAAGATGCCGCGGCCCAGCGCTCGAACTGTTTGCGGTAGGGCCCGTGCCAACGTCGTGCGAGAAACATGCGTGCCGGCGGTCGGCGCTCGAGCTGCTCGAGCAACTCGGAAAAGCCGCCGGGCGTGTGTTCGGCGGCGAAGCGATCAACACCGAACCACATGTAGAGCCAGGGCCACCGGTTAGGCCGGCCGCTGTGGATCAAGACTTCGGGAACGCCGATTGCGAGGATCGAATCGCTCTCGGCGAGGCGGCCGCCGACGGCGCGGAATGCCAGAGCCTGCTCGGCGAAGCCAAGCGGCGGCCGGAAACGATCGCTTGAAGTCGTTACCGCCAGGCAGCATGCCAATGCCGGAAGAGCCCACATCAGGGCGGTACGGCTCCGGCGAGGGGCCCTGCTGCTGGCTTCGCCGAGACTGGCAGCGAGCAGTGCCGCCAAAGCCGGTCCCAACAAGATCGTGTCCGGCCAGGCCTGCAGGCTGACAA
>CAZJCO010000368.1:0-2550 GCA_964544375.1 uncultured Myxococcales bacterium | reverse complement strand
GACAGTGGCGCGGCCACGTGTTGGCGTTGTGTCTCTACGTGCGCTAGTAAGAGCGCCTCGCCGCCGAGCTGCTCCGCCAGCCGGAGGACGTTGTTGCCGCCGTGCGCGAGGAGGACCACGTGGTTGCCGCGGCGCCGATCGTTGCCGCACAGGTGTTGGTGACCAAAAACGGGCGGATGTTCGGGGTCTATATGCACGGCGTCGAGCCCAGCGCCGATGCCGGGGTCCACGGAATCGCCGGTTTCGTCGTCGAAGGGGAGGTGGCGGCGCTTGCCGAACGCAAGCAGGTCGATGGCGCGAAGTTGCCGGCACTGATGATCGGCCGCGAATTGGCGCGGCGTCTCGGTGTTGAAGTCGGCGAACGGCTTACCATCATGGTGCCGGCGGTTGCTGCAAGTCCGGTGGGAGCCTTGCCGAGGAGCCGCCGCTTTGCCGTCGTCGCGCTTTACGATTCCGGTATGGTGGAGTACGACGCGGGTCTGGTTTACACGTCGATTGACGAGGCACGAACGCTGCTCGGACTCGGAACTGCGGCGACCGGGGTGGAGGCCGTTCTCGATGACCCGTACGCTGCCCCCGAGGTGGCCGCTTCGATCAACGAGCATCTCGGCCTGCCATATTGGGCGCGTAGTTGGACCGAGGTTCACCGCAACGTATTCCAAGCGCTACAACTCGAGAAAACGGTTTACTTCCTGGTCCTGTTGCTGATCATCTTGGTCGCCGCGTTTACCATCGTCGCTACACTTTATATGGTGGTGCTCGAAAAACACCGCGACATTGCCGTTCTCAAGGCGATGGGCGCGAGCAACGCCAGCGTGGCCGGGATTTTTTTGATCAAGGGCTTGCTGATCGGGGTGCTCGGTACCGTATGCGGTGCGCTCGCCGGTTACGGATTTTGCCAAGCGCTCGACCGCTACCAGTTGATCGGCTTACCGGAGGGGGTCTTCTACGTTTCGACCCTGCCGGTGCGGATCGTCGCCGCGAATTTTTTGTCGGTCGCGGCCGCGTCGATCGCAATCTGTCTGGCGGCCTGCCTTTTCCCCGCGTGGAAGGCTGCGCGAGTCGTGCCGGTGGATGTCCTGCGCTATGAGTGAGCCCCGACGCGGCGCTGCCTTGGAGGCGACGGGACTGTGGAGGTCTTTTGACGACGGACGTCGTTTGATCGAAGTCCTGCAAGGTGTGGATCTCTCCGTAATGCACGGCGAGAGCGTCGCCATCGTCGGCGAGTCGGGTGTGGGCAAGAGCACTCTGCTGCATCTGTTAGGCGTGCTCGACCGTCCCGATCGCGGCACGGTGCGTCTCGACGGTCGCGACGTTTCGGTGCTGGCGGCGGCCGAAGTGGCGAAGATTCGCAATCGAGCGGTGGGTTTCGTCTTCCAGTTCCACTACCTTCTGGGAGATTTCGATGCGGTGGAGAACGTGATGATGCCGATGCTGGTGGCGGGAGACGGGCGTGCGGCGGCGCGAAAGCGTGCGGCCGAGTTGCTCGAGCGGGTAGGCCTCGCCGATCGACTGAGTCACCGACCCGGACAGCTTTCCGGTGGAGAGCAGCAGCGGGTTGCCGTTGCTCGCGCCGTCGCGGTACGTCCGGCTTTGATCCTGGCGGATGAGCCGACCGGCAATCTCGATCCGGCAACCGCCCACGACGTGCAGCTCTTGCTTCTCGAACTGCAACGACAGGAGGGTTCGTCGATGGTGGTGGCGTCCCACAGTCCGACACTGGCGGCGGCGATGGACAGGACCCTGCGTCTGCACGATGGAGCGCTTACCGAGGAGGTGTCGGAGTGATCCGGGGTCGCCGTACCACCTACGTCGTCGTGCTTCTGACGCTGCTCGCCGTGGTATCTTCCGCGCGCGCATCCGAGCTGGTCTCCGAGTTGCGCATCGAAGGCAATCAGCGTGTCGAGCAAGCGGCCATCCGCGCGCACGTGCACACCGTTGTCGGCTCGCCGATCGATCCGCAGAAGGTCGACGAGGACGTCAAGGCCATCTACCAGATGGGGTTCTTCGACAACGTCTGGGTTACTGCGCAGCCTCGAGGCGACGGGCAGTTGGTGATCTATCACGTCGCCGAACGTCCCTACGTCACCGACGTCCGCTTCGAGGGTGTCAAGCACGTAAAAAAGGAAGATCTCGAGGGCGTCATCAACGTGATCCCCGGGGCCATCTTCGATCCCCGCCGCGCTTGGGAAGGGCTAGCCGCGGCACGCAAGTTCTACAGCTCGGAGGGGTACCCGGACGCGCAGATCGCCTACAGCATTGATGCTGACGATGAGAACAACGCGGTCGTCTCCTACACGGTCGACGAAGGTCGATTGGTCAGGGTGCAGGAAATCCGTTTCGAAGGCGTGAAGGCCTTTAAGAAGCGTAAGCTACGCAAGTTGATGACGACGCGGCAGGCCTGGATGTTCTCGTTTCTGACGGGCGCCGGCTTGCTGAACGAAGACGCACTGGCGTCCGACGTCGAACGCGCTACCTGCCACTACTACGACCACGGGTACATTTATGCCCGCGTCGTCGAGGCGGAAACTCAGAGAGACGCGCTTTACT
>CAZJCO010000367.1:0-2562 GCA_964544375.1 uncultured Myxococcales bacterium | reverse complement strand
CTAGATTCAAGGCGCTCGCCACCACGCGCCGAACGGGCGGCCGAAGCGGGGGCAGATTGGGGGGACCGTCGGCAGGAGGGAGCTATGACGACGATAAAGATGCGTCTCGATCCCAGCGACGAGTATATGCACCCGGTCGAAGCCGCCGAGAACTTCAACGAAAGCATGTACTTCAATTTCTACGATCCGCGCGTCTCGCTCGGGGGGTTCGTGCGTTTGGGCAACCGCCCGAACGAAGGCTACGCGGAGATGACGGTCTGTTTCTACCTTTCCGACGGCTCGGTGGCCTTCATGTTCGGGCGTCCCGAGATCCCGTCTAACGACGGCTTCGACGCCGGCGGCTTGAGCTTCGAGGTCATCGAGCCGCTTGCTAATCTGCGAGCGCGCTACGATGGCGAGGTCGTCTTGCTCGCCGATCCCTTGCAGATGTCCGACCCTCGCCGCGCGTTTCGCGACAATCCGCGGGCCGGTGCCTTGCTGGATCTGCGCTTTACCGAGGTTTCACCGGTCTACGGCGGCGAGCCGGTGGCGGACGACGGTTCGCCGCGTGAGGTCGAAGCCGACGCTCCGTTTGCGCGCGGGCATTACGAGCAACACATGAAGGTCGAGGGCGAGGTCCGAGTCGGCGACCGTTCCTGGTCGCTTGGGGGATTCGGTCTGCGCGATCACTCCTGGGGTCCGCGTTACTGGCAGAGCCCTTGGTACTACCGCTGGCTGACGGCCAACTTCGGCGCGGATTTCGGCTTCGTCGTCAGCGTGATTACGGCGCGCGACGGCAGCGAGCGGATCGGCGGGATGATTTTGCGCGACGGTGCGTACGATCACATCCGCAGCGCGCGGGTCGAAACCGACTGGCACGGCGAACAGATCCTACACCGCGCAATCCGAGTCACCGCAGGCACGGAGTCGGGCCGGGACTACCGGATCGAAGGCCGGGTGCTGTCGCTAATTCCGCTTCGCAACCGTCGCCAGGACGCCGAAGGCCGCGATTGCATGACGCGGATCAGCGAGGGCATGACCGAATGGCGCTGCCAGGAGAAGGTCGGTTACGGCCTGTCGGAGTATCTCGACCAGATCGTCGACGGACGTCCGGTCGGGGCAAACAAGAAAGGAGCTTCTCATGCCGAGTGAACACGCAGCCCAGGCGCTGGAGCATCTTCGTGATCCGAGCACGTTCAACTGGACGGTCATTCCGATCCTGGTGCTCGTCTTCTACATCTATTCGGTCGAGGTCGAGCGGCGAAACTGGAACGTTCTGTTCGCCGGTCTGGCCTTCTGGGGGATGGACTGGTTCAACGAGATCTGGAACGCGCTCGCCTTTCATTTCAACGGCTACGCACCCATGTGGGCGGCACCGGGCGACTCGGCCTTCATCATCCTGATCGGTTTGAACATCGAAATTTCGATGATGTTCGCTTACATGGGGATCATGGCGGCGAAGAATCTACCGAGCGACAAACGTGCGAAGATTCTCGGTATTCCGAATCGAATCTTCATAGCCGCGGCGTTTTCGGTGGCCTGCGTCATTGTCGAGTTATTTCTCAACGCCGCCGATGCCCTGACCTGGGACTGGTGGTGGTGGAGCGCGCGGTCGCCGGTGCCGATTTTTCTCTTTGGCTATCTGCACTTCTTCCTCGTCTCTTTCTGGGTACACGACATGGAAAAGGTTTCGAGCAAGGCCAAGGCCGTCGGAGCGATCTACGCCTTTGATGTCGCCTGTCTGCTCGTTTTCGGTGCGGGGCTGAGTTGGATTTGACCGGCGGCCCCTGCGGCGGGCGGCAGCACTGGGGTGCCGGCACTCCGGCGCTTCAAGCAACGCGGTACCGGTGATAGGGTCGGGGCTGGCTGACCGGGAGTATCACGACGAAGGAGGTCTGCCGGTGGCATTCCACGGAAAAGTTGCGTTAGTAACCGGCGCAGGCAGCGGCATGGGGCAAATCTCGGCCTGGCGCCTGGCCGACGAAGGGGCGCGCGTTGCCGCGCTCGATCTCAATGCGGAGGGATTGGCCAAGACGGCCGCCGGGCGCGACAATGTTCGCAGCTACGTCTGCGACGTCGCCGATTTCGGGGCAGTCGAGTCAACGGTAGCGCGTATTACCGAAGAACTCGGACCGATCGACCGCGTAACCCACGCCGCCGCGATCATGCCGGCTTCGCCGCTGGTCGACATGCCGGCGGAAAAGATCCTGCGGCTGATGGAGATCAACTATGCGGGTACGGTCCATCTGACGATGGCGACGCTGCCCGCCATGCTTGAGCGGCGTTCGGGTGATCTCATTCTCTTTGGCTCGCTCGCCGGCCCCGTTGCCCCGCCGCCATGGCCAGGGCGCGGGCCGCCTGTTCGCTGCATGTTTGCTCCGGTTTTCCGCCCAGGTACTGTGCCAGCGACGCGTCGGCGTAAGGCACAACGGCTTCGAGGACGGTCCGAGAAGCCCCGGCCACGGTGAGCAGGTCGGCAATGGCGCGGCTGCCACCGCCCGTAACGGCGAGCACGAGCTGCACGGGGGTATCGTGGATGAGTCGGATTAACCGGTGGGATTCCATACGGTCCACTTTGGAGAC
>CAZJCO010000366.1:0-2565 GCA_964544375.1 uncultured Myxococcales bacterium | reverse complement strand
CATGCTCGATCTCTTCGCGCGTAGCGCCGGCCGCCAGCGCTTTGCGCACGCAGGAGTGCACCGCGCCTTCGCGTAGACCACCGATGGCCACGCCCAGCTTGATCAGACGCGCTGCGTGCTCGTCGAGGGGACCGGCCGCTTCTTCGGCGCGAACGTTATCCCAGGCCTGCGCCAGATGCGGAAAACGCTCGACGAAGAGATTGTAGGTTCGCGGTGGTTTTGGACTCTTCCCGGCCATGAATGCTACCTCCTTAAATAGTCAGCAAACAGTCAGCGGATAAGAAGCGCCGACTCTGGTGCGTCTGCCTTGCGCGTTGTTTACACCACACGCGAGCGCCGCGCCAGCGCTGCATTCGGTGGACATTGCCGGATTCCGTGTTATACAAAAACATAAGTGGCGCGTTGTTTTCGGACGTGGGCAGGCCGAATTCGCGCTTTTGAGTTAACCGAAAGGCGGCAGCTGCCCGATGCTCTTGCCGCACCGCCTTCGCGAGACGGAACGCGGAGAATACAGATGAAGATCACTACACCCCTCGCTCTTGCGCTTACGATGCTACTGGCGATGGCTTTTGGAGTCCCCAAGGCAAGCGCCGACGACGGGAAGGATATTTTCCTCTCGAGCAAGTGCACCAAGTGCCATTCGCTCAAGTCGGCCGGGATCGAATCCCAGAAGTCCGACGATGAAGAGGACGAGGACAAGGCTCCACCGCCGGATCTTTCCGGCCTCAAGGGCAAGCACGATTCGGCGTGGTTGCACGGGTGGCTTACCAAAGAAATCGAAAACACCGACGGTAAGAAGCACAAGCTACGTTTCCGGGGCGAAGAGAAGGAACTCGACGCTCTGGTTGCCTGGCTGTTAGAGCAGTAGCGCGCTGCACAAGCCGTTGCCCAAGGGAGTTTGGGCCGAACGGGCGGGGCTGAATTCAGCCCCGCCCGTTGTCGTTTTGAGCCCGGTTCACGCCGGTGGTCTGCGCACAAATCATTTACCAATTAAGGGATTCTTACCGCTCGCGCCGACTCCTCGGCGCCCCCCGCCGACCTGTCGGCATCGGCTGCCCTCTGCTACGCCTAGTGTTTCTCAGAACGCCGCTTCGTGACCGAGCGCAGCGACTCACACGGCGAAACCCGTGGTGGCATAGTATCTGCTACAACAATAGCGAGAACGTGTCGGGCGGCGGCGCCGAAGACTGCGGTGCGAGGACTGCTCTTTGCACTGCAGCAGCCGCGGCTGACGCAGGGATTCCCGCTCTTTGCATGCGCGACGATCCCGCAGCGTCGGTTCGTTGTTGCCTGACAAGCACAGTGCAGGGGGTAGGAGCCGATGGCGGCACGTTCACGGCGCGTTTGGCGAAATTCATTGACCTACGTTGGCAGCGTTCTGGTTGTCATCGCGGTTCTTTTCTTCGTCAATCTGTTGTTTTTCGATTTGGTGACACCCGAGCCCAGTCCTTACTTGGGAATGTTCACCTTTCTGATTTTGCCGGTGGTGCTGACGCTGGGGCTTGGACTGATCGTCGTCGGTTTGATCTTTGCGCGCCTGCGAATGAAATGGCGCAACGGCAGCAACGAGGAGATCGAGTACTACCCCCATATCGACTTGAATCTTCCCGGACACCGGAAGGTTCTGAACATCATCGCGGTATCGATTCTAATCACCGTGCCCTTCATCGGCTTTATGAGCTACGAAGGCTACCACTACACAGACTCCAACGAATTTTGCGGTCAGGTATGCCACAAGGTCATGCGGTCGCAGTACCTGGCGCACCGTCGTTCGCCGCACTCACGGGTCGAGTGCGCAACCTGCCACATTGGCCGCGGCGCGAGCTGGTACGTGAAGTCGAAACTTTCCGGTCTAAGACAGGTGGCGGCTGTCGTGCGCAATTCGTATCCGCGTCCGATCCCCTCGGCGATTCGCGAACTGCGCCCCGCTCGCGAAACCTGCGAACGCTGCCACTGGCCGCAGAAGTTCTACGGCAATCAGTTGGTGACGATCAACCACTTTGCGGCCGACGAACCGAGCACGCCGCGACCGATTCAGATGATGATGAAGACCGGAGGAAACGACCCGTCGGTCGCTCCCCCCTCCGGTGTGCACTGGCACATGGCGCTTGGCCACAGTATCGAGTTCGTCGCGACTGATGACGGTTTGCAGAACATTCCGTGGGTTCGCGCCACGGATCACGAGACCGGGGCTCAGCGTGTTTTTCGTTCCGACGGGTTGAAGTCGGCCGATCCGCCGCCCGATGGACGCGTGTGGATGATGGACTGCATCTCCTGCCACAACCGTGCGACGCACATCTTCCGAGCGCCGTGGCGAGCCGCCGACGATGCGATTACGGCGGATCCAACGTTGCGCGATTTGCCGTTCGCCAAGCGGGAGTTGGTAAAGGCCGTAGTCGCGGATTACGCGAGCAAAGAAGAAGGTCTTCACGGCGTCGCAACGAGTATCGAAGACTTCTATCTGGTGAACTACCCGGAGGTCGCGGCTACGAAACGCCCGCAGCTCGATCGTTTGATTGCTGCCGGTCGAAGCATCTACAACTTGATCACCTCCCCCGAGATGAA
>CAZJCO010000365.1:0-2570 GCA_964544375.1 uncultured Myxococcales bacterium | reverse complement strand
ACTCGCCCTCTGCGCGCGCCGCTCTCCGCTCGCCCGAGAGTCCTCACACAGCTCCGTTTACCAACTCGCCGGCCGGCCGTCACCCGCAGGTCGATGGGTATCAACCTACCTCGGCAAACGGCTCGATCAGGTCGCGGCGCAGGCGTTCGAAGGCCTCGCCGATGCCGGCGAGGTCGGCAGCGGGTGAGGCGACCACCATGCGGGCCGCGCCAAGGGTCTGGCAACCTTCGGCGGAAGTCGCATCGCTGCCGCCGAGACAGGTAAGTTCGATCGCCGCCGGATCGCGACCGGCGGCCTCGGCTTCGGCGGCGACGATGCGCCGTAGTTCGGCTAGGCGCGCTCCCGTGACTCCCAGCGGGTAGAAACCGTCGCCCAGGCGGCCGGCCCGTCGCGCGGCGCTCTTGCTGTGGCCACCGATGATGATCGGCACGCCGTCGGGCTGTAGCGGCCGCGGCTCGCAGACCATGTTGCGGAAGCGCGTGAAGTCTCCGTCGAACGACGCGACTTCGTCGCGCCAAAGAGTTCTCATGATACGAATCGACTCGTCGCAGCGCCGGCCGCGGCCTGCGAACGCCGTGCCCACGGCCTCGGCTTCTTCTCGTACCCAGCCGGTGCCGATACCCAACAGAACACGTCCGCCCGACAATCGGTCGAGGCTCGCGACTTGCTTGGCAAGCAGCAGTGGGTTGCGTTGGGCAATGTTGAGTACGCCGGTCGCCAGGCGAATCCGATCGGTGCGGGCCGCGATATGACTGAGCCAGACGAGTGGGTCAGGCTGGACGACGCGCGCGTGAAACGGCGAGCGACCGCTGGGATCGTAAGGATAAACCGAGTCGTACTGTAGCGGCATGACGACGTGCTCGACCACCCAAATCGATTCGAAGCCGGCGTCTTCTGCCAAGCGGGCGAACTCCGAGGCGAACTGAGGATCCTCGATCGGGGCCAAGCCGTAGGGTGGAATGATGCCGAATTTCATTCGTCGCCTGGATTCCCTAACGCGTGCATTGCTTTAACGCTAGCCGCTGGCACAAAGAAGCGACGATGACCGCCGGCAAGCCAGACGCAAAGGGAATGGTCGCGGGCAAGGTGGCCTTGGTCACCGGAGCGGCGCGCGGTATCGGCCGCGCCAGCGCCGAACTGTTGGCCGCGGAAGGCGCGGCGCTGATGCTGGCGGACCGCGACGGCGGGCTGCTCGAGGAAGTTTGCGGTCCGTTGCGCGCGCAGGGCGCAAGCGTCGAGAGTTTCGCCGCCGACGTGTCGGCGGAAGATCAGGTGCAGGCGCTGCTCGCCGGTTGCGTCGAGCGCTTCGGTCGCCTCGACTGCGCGGTCAACAACGCCGGCATCACCGGCGCAGCGGCGCCGTTGTCGAGCAGCGAGCTGGCCAACTGGTCGCGGGTGCTGGCGGTCAATCTGACCGGCGTGTTTCTCTGCGTGAAGCACGAACTAGCGCGCATGCAGGAGCAGGGGTGCGGGGCGATCGTCAACGTCGCCTCGGGGTCCGGCGTCGTTGCAACGCCGGGACTGGCGGCCTACTGCGCATCGAAGCACGGCGTGCTGGGCCTGACCAAGACCGCCGCAGCGGAAAACGCCGGCAGCGGAATTCGAATCAACGCCGTCTGTCCGGGAACTACCGATACGCCGATGCTGCGTTCGGCGATCGAGAAGAACCCCCAGCTCGAACCGATGATTCTTGCCAGCCAGCCGGGCGGGCGTCTGGCGCGTCCCGGCGAGATCGCCGAGGCGATCGTCTGGCTTTGTTCCGATCGCGCTTCTTTTGTCAGCGGTGCGACCTTGCTGGTCGATGCTGGTGCGGTTTCCCGCTGACCGGCAAGCGGACGCCGATGAAGTTTGCCGCCGCCTTCGCCTTTGCCGATCCTAGCGAACTCTGCGAACTGGCATGCTGCGCGGACCGCTGCGGTTGGGATTACGTCGGCCTGTCAGACCACGTGGTGCATCCCGAGACGATCCGTTCGAAGTATCCCTACACGCCGGACGGCGAGCCGCGCTGGCAACCCTTTACTCCTTGGCCGGATCCGCTGGTCGCGATTGCCGCGATGGCGGCGGTTACCGAACGCCTGCGTTTCTTCACCAACATCCTGGTTCTGCCGATGCGCAGCCCGCTGCTGGTTGCCAAGAGCGTTGCGACCGCATCGGCGATTTCCGGCGGCCGCGTCGATTTGGGCGTCGGCGTCGGTTGGATGAAGGAAGAGTTCGAACTTCTGGGACAAGACTTCCACACACGCGGAAAACGGACCGACGAGATGATCGAGATCCTGCGCAAACTGTGGCGCGGCGAGATGGTCTCGCACGAAGGCGACCACTACCGGTTTCCCGCCCTGGAAATGACGCCGGCGCCGATCGGCAAGGTCTCGATCTTCGCCGGCGGCGTTTCGCAGGCCGCGCTGCGGCGCGCCGCGCGCCTCTGTGACGGATGGATCTCGGACTTGCACTCGACCGAAGATCTGGCCCGCTCGGTCGCTCAACTGCGGCGGATTCCAGAGGACTGCGGCGGCGCCCACGAGCCGTCCATCGTGGAACTGAAGGACGGCCGGCTGCTCTGCCTGCTTCGC
>CAZJCO010000364.1:0-2574 GCA_964544375.1 uncultured Myxococcales bacterium | reverse complement strand
GATCGGCTACAACCGCGCCGCGCGGATCATGGAACACATGGAGCAAGAGGGGGTGGTCGGTCCCTCCGACGGCTCGCGGCCGCGCAAGGTGATCGTCGGCTCCTCGGCCGGCGTTTGATGCTGCGCGCTCGAGCGACTCTGCTTACGCTTTTCTTCGTGCTAACCTGCCCGTTCGCGGTTAGCGCGGAGGCGCTGCCGGCGGCCAGCGTCGATCAAGTGTGGGCGCGCTACGAGGCTCGATGGCAGTCGACGCGTACGATCGCGGCGACTTTTCGTCAGCGCATCGATGTCGACGGCATCGGCGGCGAGGTCGAAAGCAGCGGCAACTTCTTTTTCAGCAAGCCAGACCGCATGCGTTGGGACTACGTTGAAGGCCAACGGCAGAGCGTCGTCGGTGACGGGTCTTGGATTTGGGTCTATCAGCCGGATCTTGAGCAGGTCTACCAAGTGGCCTACGAAACCGCCTTCGGCCGCGGAGGGCTGGTTGCGCTGCTCGCCGGCCGCGAGGGCCTTGCCAGCCGCTACCGTTTGGAACTTGCCGGTAGCGACGAACGGACGGTGACCATTCGGCTGACGCCGACGGTCGACGTCGGCGAGACGCTCGAGGTGACGCTCAGTTCGGACCTCTACGATCTGCAGCGCCTGACGGTGCGGGATCCGGCCGGTTCGACCACCTTTGTCGATTTTTCGGACGTCCAACGTAACGTAGAGATGGACGCTTCGCTTTTTTCGTTTTCGCCGCCGGCCGGGGTCGACATCATTACCACGCCGGATTCCGCCGGCGATTGAGGAGTTCAACATGCCTTCGTTTGACGTCGTATCGAAAGTCGACTGGCACGAAGTCGACAACGCCCTGGGCCAGGCTCGCAAGGAATTGGCGCAACGCTATGACTTCAAAGGGACCGACACGAAGGTCGAACTGAGCGACGGCGCGTTGCTGATCGAATCGGCCGACGACTACAAAGTCGGAGCCGCGCTCGAAGTCGTCGAGGGCAAGTTGGCCAAGCGCAAGGTTCCGCTCGGCGCGCTCCAACGGGGCAAAGTCGAGCCGGCGGCAGGAGGGCGCGCGCGTCAGAAGATTGACATTCGCTGCGGCATCGACACCGACTGCGGCCGCGCGATCGTCAAATTGGCTAAGAAGACCAAACTCAAGGTCCAGGTTGCGATTCAAGGCGACAGCGTTCGCGTCAGCGGAAAGAAACGCGACGACCTGCAAGAGGTGATCGCGATACTGAAAGGCGAGAATCTGGGCAGGCCGCTTCAGTTCGAGAACTACCGCGACTGAGATGGCACGTATCTATTTTGCCGGTCTCGGCTGCGCCAAGAACCAAGTCGACGGAGAGTGGATGCTCGGTGCGGCGCAGGCCAAGGGGCACGAAATCGTCGATGCTCCGGAGCGGGCCGACGTGTTGGTCGTCAATACCTGTGCTTTCATCGATGCCGCGCGCGAGGAGTCGGTCGACGCGATTCTCGAACTCGCAGCCAAGAAAGGCGCGGGACGTCGCTTGGTCGTCAGCGGCTGCCTGGCGGAGCGTTACCGCGAAGAATTGCTCGAGCAGATTCCGGAGATCGACGCGCTCGTCGGCACCGGAGCGCTCGACCGGCTTTCCGACGCGGTCGAAGCCCGAGATCGCGCGATGTTCCTGGCGGGACGACATCAGCTGCCGTCGGCGTCGATGCCGCGGCGACTGGTCGCCGGCGACGGGTCGGCCTATCTCAAGGTGTCGGACGGCTGCGATCACGAATGCTCTTTTTGTTCGATTCCATCGTTTCGCGGGCGGCACGAGAGCCGGCCGCTGGCCGATTTGGTCGGGGAAGCGGAGGCGCTCGTCGCCCGCGGCGTCGTCGAACTGAATTTGGTGGCCCAAGACCTGAGCGCCTTCGGTCGCGACCGTGCCGGCGGCGGGGGATTGGCCGCGCTGCTACGCCGCCTCGGCGCCGTCGAGGGGCTCGTCCGCGTGCGCTGTCTGTACTTTTATCCGACGACCTTGGACGAAGAGGTGCTCGCGGCGATGGCCGAAACCGAAAACGTCTGCCGCTACGTCGACCTTCCGTTGCAGCACGCCGACCGTGCCGTGCTCAAGGCGATGCGACGCGGGGGAGATGGTCCGCAGTACCTCGCGTTGCTCGCGCGTATTCGCGATCGTCTAGCCGGTGCCGCGGTCCGCAGTTCGTTCATCGTCGGTTTTCCCGGGGAGAGCGAGGCTGCCTTTGAGGCGCTTTGCGAGTTTGTCAAGTCCGCTCGCTTCGATCGCATCGCGGTCTTTCGATATTCGTCCGAGCCAGGAACGGCGGCCGCCGGGCTGCCCGGCCAGGTGTCGCGCGAGGTGGCCGAACGCCGGCGCGACGTGCTGCTTTCTCTGCAGGAATCGGTTTGCGAGAGCGTGCTTGCCCGCTACGTCGGTACCACGCGCGAGGTCCTCGTCTGTGGCCGCGACGAGAACGGGCAATGGTTCGGCCGCACGCGCGAGCAGGCGCCGGAGATAGACGGTGTCACGCTGCTCGGCGCGGCCCCCGCGCTGTCGGGCGGTCGCTGCATTCGGGCGCGGATTAGCGGCAGCGACTCTGCAAGCA
>CAZJCO010000363.1:0-2574 GCA_964544375.1 uncultured Myxococcales bacterium | reverse complement strand
GAAAACGAGCCTGGAATCTCTTTCCGCCGTGGATTCGGATCGGATACCAAGAAGCGCTCAACGCGCCGCGCAAAGGGAATGGCGAGGCGCAGACGAGCGGCTCGCCCGGCGCGGTCATGGACAGTTCGACCCGCCGGGCGGCTCGAAGGGCGTCACACCGTCCGAGCAGAAGAGATCGAGGCGGATGTTTTCGCGCCAACGATGCGGCCCCATGCTGCCAAGCCAGAACCACCCTGGCTCGCTCACGTTCGCGCAAGCAAAGCCCGCCATCCTACGCCCGGGAGTTCCCCGAGCCTCGACCGGATCGAGATAGCATTCATCGTCCTGGACCAGCGTACAGGTCCCGCCGCCGACTCCGGTCGTACAGTCGGAGTTCCCGACGCATGCCACGACGCCGCGACCCGAGGCCAGCAGACTGCCGTCGCAGAACGAACTCTGGTCGCCCAAGCAGCGACCTTCGCTCGGATCGTCGACATCGGGCGTGCAGACCAGCCCCGAGCAATTGTTCGGCTCAGACGGCGCCACCGCCGTGCAGGTTCCGGATCCCGCGGCCGAACACTCGGCGTCGCTGGCACAGGCTCGCAGTGGATCGCCGGAACAAAGACCGCAAGGACAGGCCATGCCATAGGCGCAGGGAAGACTAGCCGGAACGGAAATCGCCCCGGTCGTGAAGCGGCTCGTCGTGAGATTGTCACCAAACGCCGCCAAATTCTGCGGTTCCGGCGGGCAATCGTAGCTCACACCACCGAAGCTGACGTCCTGACCCGAAACGCTGCACGGAAGACCGGCGCGGGCGCCGCCGCTGCAAATTCCGGCCTCGCAGCCTGGGCACGGATTCGCAAAGGACTCGGGCAGATACAGCCGCAGCCGCACGGGAACATCGAGGCTGAAGTCCTGCGAGAGCGGCGCAATGGCGAGCGTCGGGCTGCCGTCGGCGACCATCGTCTGGCAGATACCGAGCGCAATTGGTTGCGACTGCGGCGGATGGAGAAAACACTCGCACGTTTGCGTGCAATCGGCATTCGTCACGCAGACGACGCCCGCGTCCTCCGAGCAGCGGCATGCTTGCGCCGGAAGCTGCGGCGCGGCAACGCAGTTCGCGCAGTCGGCGTCGCAAGAGAACGTCGCGTGAAACGCCTCATAGTCCACGACCGGCAACGCGTCGTGACGGAAGGAGGCATATCCAGCATCGAAATCGATTCCCGTGACGCTCGGCGTGATGGAGACCCTGGCCGAGGCCGGACAGGTGCCGCGCAGCTCCCACGCCATGGCCGCCAGGCCACGACCGAAGCGCTCGCTCGCTTGGACGGTGCAGGAAGCGACGCCCGTCGCATCCTCTGCGCAGAGCCCGAGTCCCGCAATGCGTCCCGCGGGAGGGGTCGTCCAGCCACGCGGGTTCCCCTCGGCGCGGTCGCAGGCTTTGTCGATCTTGGCCTTCAGCTTGACCGTCAGCGCAGCGATTTTCCCGTTTGGATCCGTCCCGGCACAGTCAAAGCCGAGGCTTCCCCCCTGTCGGTCTAAAGAGGCCTGGCACTTGGCGACGCTTCGTGCAATCGCCGAGAGCAGCTTCCCTTGGGCAGCGGCAACCTTGCGATGGCATTTCTGCCGGTCCTTGTTGAGAGGCAGTTCCGGAACACCGAGCACGCCCACGGCCACCTGCTCGACCAAGTGATCGGCCTGAGCGACGAGGCAATCGGCCAATTCGAAAAAGTCGTCGATCCCGTCCGTCGCGCCGCCGTCGTCGACCGCTTCGGACGGCGCCGGGCAACGACCGAATAGCGCCAGCACGTTCGTCAGAGGCGTACCGCCCGGCGCGCATTTTCCAGGCGAGCTCGCGATGGCGACACGCAGCCTCGCCGCTTGCACGGCAAGCAACGCCTGCCCCCCGTTGGCGCTCGGATCGTTGCACACTGAATTGTCACCGACCTGCCGGCCCGCATTGAACGAGACGTGGCATTTGGCGATGCCTCGATGAGCGCGCTTGACGTACTTGGCCGTCTGTTTGGCAATCGCGCGTCTGCACGACGCCTCGGAACCCGTCACTTGAGCTACAGCCACCGTCGCAACGAGCAGCCCCGCGACAATGGCGACGATCAGCACAACAGGTTTACCCATGGACGTTCCCTCCCGAAGCGCCTGGAGTCCGAACGGGCCAAAGTATATGCCAACCACGACCTGTCCGTAAAGGCCGGTTTTTCTGCGAGCTTGGCCGGAAGCTCGGCCCGCTGCGCCCGCACGGGCGGGCACGCGCCTTACGCGTTCAGGATCCTACGGGCCTTCTCATCCTGGTCATCCTGGGCGTCGGTCATGAAGTCGATGCTCGTGACCTCGTCCTGAGTGATCGACGTCAACCACGTTTGCCGGCAAAAAGCATTGTCGTCGATCAGACAGCCGATCGGGTGGTTCGCTGCTGGTTCTCGTGGACGATGATGCGTCCTGTGTGGTAGGTTTTGCCGACGGATTAAGGGGAGCTGTTGCGTGCCATGACCAAGGAGGGAAAACGGGAGTCATGGAACACCTGATCGACGACAATGCTTTTTGCCGGTCGCATTGACTCACCCAAAAGGTTACCCA
>CAZJCO010000362.1:0-2592 GCA_964544375.1 uncultured Myxococcales bacterium | reverse complement strand
TACCGAACGGTCGATCAGGCCAGCCGCTTCCCGCTCGATGCGCTGCAGCTGGCGCCGCAGCTCGGCCTCGGCGACCTCCTTGTCGGTAATCCGCTTGCCGTTGGGCAGACGAAGCACGCGACGAACGACCTTGCCGTCACGATCGGTAAACTGCGCCCAGTAGTATCGTGCCCGACGTTTATGCTTCTTCCCGTTTCGCGTTTCTGTCACGACGGGTCGGTACACGAACCCCCGCGTTGACTGCTGTCCACGCTTACTCATCGACTCATCCCTCTTTTCCACTCTCGGCTTTCATCGTGCCTCTGGCGTAGCACGGAGCAACATCGGATGCTTTCCCCTGCCGCACCATCACGACTGCTCCTGCTTCTGCGCCCACCAAGTGAGAACAAGGTCCCGATCCCAGCGGGCGGACCCCCCGATGTGGGCGGGCTGGGGGAGGTCTCCCGCGGCGTACATGTAAGCGCTACCCCGTTGCGCGAAGGCAGCGCGGAGAATCCGAGCGTATCAGTCCGGGGGATGAGTCAGGAAGCTTCGCGCAGAGAGTCGAGTTCTACCAGCAGGTCTTTGGGTAACGTGACCGTCCCAGGTGCCATGATCGCGCGCTCGGCGGCCATGCGCACGTAGGCCACCGGCTCAACGCCGGCGAGCTTGGCCGTCTCGAACAACGTATAGAGTTGTGCGGCAACTTCGGTTCCTCGAAGCGAACGCGATCCGTAATGGTTCGCCCGTCCCAGTGCCAAGGCGCGCATTTCACGCTCGGATGCATTGTTGTGAATCGACACCGCCGGATCATCGAGGAACACGGTAAGCCCCTTCCATAGCTTGGCCGTGTAGGTAATCGCACGGCCGAGTCCGCTCTTGGGCAGCGCGCGTTGGGCGAGCATCCATTGCTGCAACTCTTTGATGACCGTGCGCGAGCGCGTCTCGCGAAGCTCTCGCCGCCTACCGATGATGTCGTCGGCTTCTCGAGCCTCGCGTTCGATCGCAAACAAATCGCCGATCAGTGTGATCGCCTCTCCGGCCACCGGATGGTTCGGCTCGGCCTGCACGAATTTACGGCGCACGTGCGACCAGCAGTTGGCAAGCTTGATCTTTGGCGGCCCGGCCCGCTCGTTGGCAAGCCGGGTAAGCACAGCCGGATAGACGCTGTAGCCGTCGCACACCACCGTCCCTTCGAATTCATTCAATACTTCGGCTGCAACATCGGCCGATCGGCGCGGCGCGATCCGGTAGTAGACCGCATCCGGACTCGTAAAGGCCCACGCCCACCACTTCTTTGAACCGCCCTTGATAAGAAGCGGCCACGTCGTTTCGTCGGCGCCGATCACCGGTTCGCGCAACACTGCGCGGCCGATGGCCTCGTAGGTCGGCTTCAGATGACGGGCCAAAGCCGAGATCTGATCCCACAAGGCCTGGCGCGTCACATCGAGTCCCTCACGCCGCATTGCCCGTTCTTGGCGCGCCAGTGGCTGGTGCTCCAGGTACTTCTCGGATGCCACCATGGCCGCAAATCCGATCGAGTAGCGGCCACCGGAAATCAATCGCGGCGCTCCCAGCGCCGTCTCGATATGATTGCCGCAGCGGCAGCGGTATTTCTTGCGCACGTGGCGCACAACGCGGAAACTGCGCCGGACGACATCGATCTCTTCGCTCGTCTCGGCCTGCCCGACCATCTCGTCCATTTCCAGACCGCACTCGGGGCAGTTACGGTCCGAGCCTTCGAGTTCGTGGATCATTTCGACAATCGGTAAAGACGGCTGCTCGCTCGGGCCGTGCCCTGTGCGCGGTTTCTTCTTCTTTTCCGGCCTGTCGTCTTTGCCCGTGCGACGCTCGCTCGAGCGGCCGAACAGTGTGCGTTGGTAACGGTCGATCTGTTCGCGGAGCGCCCGGAGCTCGAGTTGATACTGCTCGGCGTCGCCGCCTTGCATCTCGAGCAAACGCTTGTGAAGCCGGTCGTTCTCAAACTGCAGAAGGGCGATGATCTGTTGCAGTCGCTCGCGGTCTGTTTCGTGTGCAACATCGATCATCGTGCATGTAGTATCTCAAAGTACGCGGTGTTGCTCAACGCTTGTCGGCACAACTTGATCAGGAATCAATCTGCGTCGTCCGACTAAATCACTGCCGTCCAAAAACAGCGCAAGCTCACTTGTCGTCAGCGCGATCTTTGCGCCGCGGGCGCATTCCCACACAGCCGCAAAGCGCCCTTGCTCTAATCGCTTCGAATAAATCGCCAGGCCCGTACCATCGAACGTAAACACTTTGCACTGCGTACGCCGGCGATTGATGAACAGGTAGCAGTCGCCGCTCAAAGGGTCACTGGCGAGCTCGCGCACGACCAAACCGTATAATCCGTCATACCCTTTACGCAGATCCGCTGGTTGGCTGTAGGCCCATACGCGCGCGAACCGGCTCGGAGTAATCACGCCAACCGGCGCAGCAGATCGGCCGCCGCCGCCGCGTCCAGGCCTTCGATGCGGTAATTGCCCGCCACCAAGCTCAGCGTACCGAGACCCGCAACCCTCGTGGGATCTTCAACAACTTCGACCGCTACGATGCGTCCTCGGCTGTGATGGTGCTTACTCGCTCGCGCAG
>CAZJCO010000361.1:0-2593 GCA_964544375.1 uncultured Myxococcales bacterium | reverse complement strand
CCGTCCTGGGATGCGCCCGCGCTCGCGACCACCAACGCTGCACCGACTTCTCCGAGATCCTGGTGGGCTATACCGACGACCGCGACTTCTGCGATGCCGTCAACGTCGCAAAGTGCCGCCGCTACTTCTCCCGGCACGACGTTCGATCCGCCGACGATGATTAGTTCCTTGATTCGTCCGTCGATGCGTAGGTAGCCGTCTTCGTCGAAGACGCCGAGGTCTCCCGTGTGGAAGAGGCCGTCACGAAATGCCGCCGCATTTGCGTCGGGATCGTTGCCATAGCCTGCGGTAACAGCGGGTCCGGCTACGCAGATCTCTCCACGCGGACTTGCCTTGTCGGCGCGCGCTTCGCAGTACCCTTCGCTAGTTTCGATCACTACTTTGGTTCCAGGGAGCGGCTTGCCGACGCTACCGGCACGAGGCGCATCGGGAGGATTGCTGCTGACGATGCCGGTTTCGGTGAGCCCGTAGCGTTCGATCAGCGCGAGTCCAAAACGATCGTGAACCCGATGCCATAAAGTCGAAGATAGCGGCGCCGATCCGCTGATCGCTAAGCGCAGCCCGGAGAGGTTATCCGTGTCACCGGCGGCGTCGAGCATGCGCGCGTACATGGTCGGTACACCCATGACGAGATTGATGCCGTGTCGGGCGACGGCGTCGAGAGCGGCGCGTGCGTCGAACGCCGGCAGCATGACGATCTCGGAGCCGGCGAGAAGGCTGCCGTAGAGCGCGAGTACCAGCCCGTGAAAATGGTGAGCCGGCAGCATGTGGAGCACGCGGTCTTCGGGGCCGCGCTGCCAGAGCTGGCCGAGCGCACGAAGATTCGCCAGCAGGTTTTCGTGCGTGAGCGGAACACTCTTTGGCCGGCCGGTAGTGCCCGACGTAAACAGCAGCAGTGCGATATCGGCATCCTGCGAGCTTGCTTCCGAAGGGTTGTCGTCTGCATCCGCGCCCTTGCGGGGATCGGCTGCGGTGCTGGCGTCGTGCCATGCAGAGGCGGGCGTTGCCGGCTCGCTCTCATCGATGATCCACCAAGGGACCGTCGGCGCGGAAGCGCCTGTGCTTCTCCGCTTTGCTGCTTGGACAACGTTGGCGACGGCTGTAGTGGTCACTGCAAGTGCGGGCTTGGCGGAGGCAAGTAGCGAACGCGCTTCCCGGGTAGATAGAGAAGGGTTGAGCGGAACAACTGAGAGCCGCATCGCAAGCGCCGCCAGGTGTAAGGCCGGCATCGTCGTTGAACGCTGCGGGGACAAGACGATGCGTTGCCCTGGCCGCAAGCCGCCACGCAGAAATTGCTGGCGCCAGTACTCGGTCGAAGACACGAGTTCTCCGCACGACAACTTCCGTGCTGTATCGCCGTTCTTATCTAGAACGTGTAGTGCGGGCCGGTCGGGATGCCGGTCGAGAACGCGAAGAATCTCCTCAGCGAGGTTGCTTGCTGTCGGCATGCTTGCTGCGTAACGGAGAAGACGTGTCCTGCGACGTCAGCTTCGAGAGACTGCTTACTGGCCTTCTTTCCAGCGTGTGACGAAGCGCTCCTGGACGATGTTCTCCGGGGACTTGTGCTCGGCTAGCTGGGGATCGACCGAACGAAACTCGCGGAGCTTGGCGATTGCATCTTTACCTCTGGCGATACCGTGACGCGCGAGGTAGCAACCGATGACGACGCCGGTTCGTCCGTGTCCCGTTGAGCAGTGGACCAGCGTTGGACTATTGCGGCCGTCGATCTCCGCGTCGATCGCGTCGAGGGCCAGCGTCATTTCTTCTTCCGTCGGCGCCGTTCCATATTCGAACGCGTAGCGTGCGATGTCGAGAACCAGGTTACGTTCTTCCGCAAGCTGCTCGAGTCGATCCTCGTAGGGCAGGTAGTGGCTGTCGCTATCGACGCCAGTTACTTCTTCGTCTTCGGTGAGGTTGATGACCGACCGGATGCCGGCGTCGAGTACGGCGCGCAGCTTGGCGTCCATTTCTTCTTCGCTGCTGGCGCTAGGGTATGCCCCAGCAAGAAGCTGTCCGTCCAGGACCCAGTAGGTACCGCGATAGGGAGGAGATGCCTTCTCACTCACGGGAATAACCGCCGCGTTGGCGTTGGGGATCAAAGAACCACTTTTAGTGTTACAAACGGGGCCCCCTTACGTCAAGAGCGGGTTGACAGGGATAAGCCCCTTTTCGAAGTCCGCGAAAACAAAGGACTCTGCCGAGCGTTTTGTTGGAATACCAAGGTTTCACGTCGCAGAGTCCTTTGTTTTCGCGGACTTCGAAAAGGGGCTTATCCCTGTCAAGGCCGCGCGGCAGGCGGCGACGTCGGTTTTGCCCATTGCGTTGCGCGGGATTTCTTGGACGAACGCGTACGCGCGCGGACGCTTGTAACGCGCAAGGCGCTCCTCGGCTCGCCGGCGAAGTCGGCGCGTGAGCACCTCCTGGGATGCGGCCGCGCTCGCGACCACCAACGCTGCAACGACTTCTCCGAGATCCTCGTGGGCTATACCGACGACCGCGACTTCTGCGATGCCGTCAACGTCGCAGAGTGCCGCCGCGACTTCTCCCGCGACGACGCGCCGTCCGCCCGCGAGTGCGTGTTCCTATCTCTTCC
>CAZJCO010000360.1:0-2594 GCA_964544375.1 uncultured Myxococcales bacterium | reverse complement strand
CGACACCAGGCCCCGCCCGCCGAAGCGCCCGGGAACCGCGCTCCGCACCGCCGCCACCGCACACCCGGCAGCCGCTACCGCAAGCAGCGCCACGACCAGCAGAAACGCCGGCTCGCCTACACGCGCGGCGATGTCCGGCCGCAGGCCGACCGCCCACACGGCAACCGCCGCTGCAACGACTTCGGCGGCGAGAAAGCCGCCGAACACACGGGACAGTTGCACCGGACGTACCGGCAACAGTTGTCGCGTCAAGCCGTCGATCATGTCGCGCGCCTGAGCGCCGCTCGCGTGCCCCATGCTGTCGTGTTCTCGGCTCATGAGTCTCCCGAGAAAGCCTTCCTGACGGCACCGTAGGCGCGATGGGCACGCACCTTCAAAGCCGACACCGAAACGCCGGCCCGCTTGGCGGCCTCTTCCGTCGTCAGTCCCTCGAGCTTGAGCATGGCGAAGGCCTCGCGCTGGCTCGGAGGCAGTCGGTCGAGTACTTCGAGCGCTCGCTCGAGCGTCACCTCGCCGCTCGCCGAGGCGACTTCCGGTAAAACGTCGAACATCACCTCAAGCGCCGAAATCCGCTTCTGTCTGCGAAGATGATCGATCACCCGGCTGCGTGCGATGGTATACATCCACGGCTCGAACGGCCGGGCCGGCTCATAGGTGTGCCGTACTCGGTGTATTGTAAGAAGAATCTCTTGCACGACATCCTGAGCGGCATCGGCTGAAGAAATGCGCCGAGCAACGTATCGCGCCAGCACCGGCTGCACGGTCTCGAGCAGTCGCCGGTAGGCGTCCTGGTCGCCGGCCTGCGCGGCGGCCATCCATTCGGACAGTTCGTCGCGCTCACTCACCGCCGCTCTCTCCGATTCGTACTACGCATCGCTCGCCGGCCCGTTACAACGCTGAGACTATCCCATCGAAGAGGCGAGGAGCAACGCGGCATGGCACACCAACGGCGTACCCACGGTTACCGTCGTCCGCGGCGGGGCCGCCTCAGCAGCAGTCGCCGTCGGTGCCGCAGCAGCTATCGGCGGTAGCGGTCGTCCGCCTATAATCGTTCCCCTTCGTCTCGCGCGGATCACGGCGCGAGGATCGGCTACAATCAAAGGCCTCGGCCTGTTCCAACGGAACGGTGTCTCTCGGCTCGACGAAGTCGAAGAACTCCCGGTACGGCTCGCGCTGGAACAAGCGAAACGTCTTGTCGCACACCGCCAAGCGAACCCCGCGCTCGATGCGATGTCCGTCGTCGTCGAGAACCTCGGAAAATGGACCACGGTAGATTACTGCCTGCCGCCTCTCGAGGCAGGGTCCCTGCTTTCCTTTGAACGCCTCGATTGTCATCGAACGGAACTCGATGCCCTCGACTGTCCGCCACGGCTGCTGGTCTCGTCTCAGAATCCGCGCACCGTGGAAGCCGGCACGTGCGAACGCGTCGACAAAACGATCTTCGCGCAGCGCGCCAGAAACGCAGCCGCTCCAAAGCTCCGGGTCTTCTTGAAGATGCTGCGGAACGTCCTCGTCGCTAACGATGTCGGAAATCACTACGCGCCCTGTCGCACCCGTAACGCGGTAGATTTCCGCAAACAACCGCTGTTTGTCCTGCGGCCGAACCAGATTGAGCACGCAGTTCGAAACCACGACATCTACCGAGTCATCGGCAATCAGCGGCCGCTCGCTGCGCTGGCGGACGGACCATGCTTCGAACGCCAGAGCTTCCTGCGTCGTCGAAACGGGATGCGCCGCTAGATACTCGGCGGCAGCGGCGGCATCAAAGGCTAGGTCCTGAATCCGTCCTTCGCAGAACTCGACATTGGCATAGCCGATGCGTTCGGCGACCACCGGTGCGGCGCGCCGAGCCAATGCCAGCATCGCCTGATTCATGTCGACACCGATCACGCGCCCTTGCGCACCGACCACCTGTGCGGCAATGAAGCAGATCTTCCCCCCACCCGAACCGAGATCGAGAACCGTCTCGCCCGCCCGCAACCACGCCGACGGATCTCCGCAGCCGTAATCGCGCTCCAACACCTCGTCGGGAATCGCCCGCAGGTAGCGCCGGTCGTATTCGACCGGACAGCAAAGGGCCTCTTCCCGAACGTGCGCCGCCGCCGCGTAGCGGTCGCTCACCGAGCGCTCGGCGTCGCCGCTGCACAGAGACGCGTCAAGAACGGCAGAATCAACCGCCGCAGAATCCATCTTCATCTTCTCTAACCCCTCTAACCCCTTGGAAACAGGTTAAGACTTACTCAGGACCGCCGCCTGGGCACTTGGTTCTACGCCGCCGCCCGCACGCGGTTACTGTCGCAGCTGGTTTCGTGTAACCTTATCCCTGGTATTGCGTACCAACTCTACGAGGAGCGTGCCGTCGGCTTACACAGCCACCGCCTTTGACCGACGGTAATGGATGCCCTGGAGTCTCCCCCCCTGTGGCTCCAGGTGCATAGGGGCCCCGGCGGACGTTAACGATCCCTCCAAGCCCCGCTGGGGCCCCGCCTACTTCACCTGCTGGGGAATCGGTCGTATCGTGTCGGCGACACCGCCAGCCGATAGACGCGGGCGAAGGATCAGGGGGCGCGAGACCGGCTTTTGCGCGCGGCGCC
>CAZJCO010000359.1:0-2600 GCA_964544375.1 uncultured Myxococcales bacterium | reverse complement strand
CGGTTTACTGCTCGTGCCATGCCCGGCTCGGTCGGATCGTGCTCTTCGAGTACGTGATAGGTCAAGCCGAGTTTGTAGGTGTGAAACGCATTGTCCGGATGCTCGCGCAGAATCGACAGTAGGATCGGAAGATCCCGCTGTGCCTTTTCGCGGCTGTCGCGAACGCCTGCGCGGTAGCCGTCGTGGTGAACTAACACGTCGCACACGATTGCGGGAAGCGGTCGCCCGTTTCGCACGACTTGTTCGTGAATCTTGCCCGCGTAACGAATATCGGCGCGGTTCCGAAACAGCCGTAACGAGCGGTGTTCGAAGGCCGTGTGGCCCGCTTCGTCCACGTAGCTGCGCTCAAAGAGAAAATAGCCATCGACTGTGGGGTCGGTCATGATGCGCCGCAGCTCGGCAACGCTTTCGGAATCGAGGCTTTGATCCGCATCGAGAATCAAAATCCAGTCGCCGCTTGCGTACTCAATCGCCGTGTTGCGCGCGCGCCCCCAATCTTGGCGCCACGCATCGTGAAACACTCGAGCGCCGTGCGCACGAGCGATCGCCACCGTGTCGTCCCGCGAGCCGGTGTCGACGACGATGATCTCGTCGGCAACCCCCTGAACGCTTTGCAGGGCTCGAGGTAACGTCCGTTCCTCATCGCGCGCGATCATGCAGACGCTCAGGCGAGGACAAGGCCGGTTGGCGCGAGCACCGGCAACCGTTCGGCGCGGAGGCTTTTCGATTAGCCGTTCAATCCTCTCCTCGACGCGCCTCGCGGCATGTCGCCAAGTGAAGCCTTGCAGTACGCGGTCCCGCCCGTGCCGGCCCATCCCTCGGCAGCGCTTCGGATCTGCCCGCATGTCGCACATCGCGCGTACCAGCAGGTCCGGCTCCACTTCTCCCAGATACGGTTCCGCCACGGTCTCGATATCGCCGACGCGAGGCTCGCCTAATGTGAGCGGCCGACAGGCAAGGAACAGTGCGTTTTCGCTGGTGCACAATTCGAGCGCCGGCCCTTGCGCCGGCACGATCACCGGCAAACCGCAGGCCATCGCTTCGGCGATCGGCAGACCGAATCCTTCTCCGCGATACGGGTGGACCAGGCAGTTGCACGCGGCGTAAAGGCCGGGCATCTCGCGTCCCGCGATTTCTCCGCCAAGGTATAGAATGTTCGGCATGCGTGGATCACGCGCATACGCGATAACGCGCTCGCGGAAGTTCTGGCCCTGATAGAAACTATCCGCTCCGAGGTCTTTCACCACAAGGCAGACATCGTCGTTCGGCGTAAAGGCGCGAACGTAAGCGTCCAGCAACAAGTCGATGCCTTTGCGAAAAATTGTGCCGCCGACGAACAGGAAGCGGAAGCTCGACGAGTCCGGCAATTCGATCGGCGGCGCCTCCGGCCGAAACCGTTGTGCGTCGACCCCGTTCGGAATCACGACGATGCGTTCGTCGTCTACTCCCCCCTGAACGAAACAATCGCGGACATATTCGCTGGGGACCCAGATTTCATCGACCAACGAATTCATCGGCTCGATCCAGGAACGCGGCGGGCTGCCGAATTCCCAAGGTTGCATCAATACCCAACGACCGTCTTCCGGCTCGATGAACTTGGGTGGCCACTCATGACGAACATGCACGTCGGCCGGCTCGGCCGAACGCCCCGTCAGCAGTCGCTTTAGCGGCGCAAAGCGCTCGTCGGCGCCGGCATTGGTAGGAGCCGGGAGGTCACCGACGATGCGCAGAGAAATCCGCGGCAAAGCCGCCAACTCTCGACAGACTTCTCGATTCACGACGGCCATTCCGAAATGCGCGAATACCGGTCCCTCCCAATTCACCGATATCTCCGCCTTGCGCCGCGTCGAATCACTGGCCGGAGTTGGTTTTGCGTCACGCAAGATTTCGGCAACTTTGCGCGCGACGATCTTGCCACGGTAACGGGGAGCCGTCCTCTCCCGCGCCTGCCGAGCGCGTGCAGCGGCTTCGTCCCGATGGCTATACACCCGGCGCATCAAGGACCGCAGGTGATCAACCGAAGGCTCGGCCAATAGGTGCCCGCGGTAAGAAGGTACCTCTCGACAGAGTTGCTCGGACGCCTCGGCGAGATGGCAATCGATCAGATAGCCGTTCTCTTGGTTCAAGAAGTCGAGATGGCCGCTCCACGCGGTGCCGATGACCGGCAGGCCCGCCGCCATCGCTTCGAGATAGGGCCGCCCCCATCCTTCTCCTCTGGTTGGCAGCACGAACGCATCGGCTGCACGATACAGGGCCGCCAAAGCTGTGCGGTCCATCTCTTGGCCGAGGACCACGATACGCGGCAACTCGGCCGGATCGCGCCCAAGTTCCTCGCGGATGAAGGCCTCCATTTCCGCCTGATGCTCGCGCACGGACAACCCAAAGTTCGGCGAAACCTTGCATACCAAGGTCACACGGTCCGCCGGTCTAAACTCCTCGGCGTAAGCGCGCAGTAGAACATCCCAACCCTTGCGGAGGCTCCAACCGAACACCGAAAGGAAGACGAAGCCTAAGGCCCCGGGAATGGGCGCCGGCTCGATATCGTCGCGGAAGAAGTCCCCCGGCATCGGTTCCCTCACCGTCGCGACGCTGCGTTCGAG
>CAZJCO010000358.1:0-2632 GCA_964544375.1 uncultured Myxococcales bacterium | reverse complement strand
GAGAACGATCACGCCGTTCAGATCAGCATCCCCGCCTCTTTGCACCCCACGGATTCGCGTGACGATACCGATGTTGACCTCGTGAATCGCGCGATACTGCCGCTCCAACTCAGAAAACTCGAAGCTGGCCTGGTCGCCGCGCTTGGCACGGAAGTATTGGCGCAGAAAGTACATGGAGACAACGCGAATCAAGGTTTCGGTCGGCGACGCGAAGGGAAGATGAAATCTTGCCAGCGGCCGGAGAAAGTTCATGTGCGGGCAGCCGCTAGTTGCCATGACGAGACCAAATAGGCTGAACAGGCCACGCTGCACGGGCAGCCGTTCGTGCAGATAGGTACGCTCGGGAACGTGCACGGCAACGGTCGTCTCTTCGTAGGAAATGTGGTTTTTGAACTTCTCTATCAGGCCGGCCAAGTTCGCCGCAATCGGACACGACACGCGGTCGGCAGAAGTGAGCGGACAGTGCTCGCAAGGCTCGTAGTCGAGTCGCGTCCAGTCGGGCAGCTCTTCCGGCGAAGGTGGATCGAGCCACACCCCGCTCGGATCTTCCCTCAGTTCCAGTTCACAGCTCCACGCATCGTCGTTGCCGTGGCCGAAGACATAGCGAACGCTAAATGCCTTCGCCGTCGGATCGGCGATTCGACGCCTCCCCGGCGGCAATTCTCGCCGGCAAGAAATCACTTGCTGAGTCTAGCAGAAAGCCCCTCTACCGGTAGGGATTTTCTCTGGTCGAAATCGCATTCGGGTTGAAGCCCCCGGCGGCGATTCCGTACCATGGAAGTAAGCTGGGGCATTCCCTAGTTATTCAGCGTTGTGTCAGGCGAAAACAACGACAACCGCAACCGCCTCGTCGTGGTATCGATCGCGATCTCGCTCCTCATGCTATCGGCGTGCGGCGGCAATGAGTTGGCGGGAACGTCCTCACTCGGGTTTCGCGTGCTTTGGCAAGAAGCCCCTGTCTCCGGCTCGCTACAAATCGGTCGCCACAACACGGCGCGGGCGGCCAGCTTCGGCAGCACGATTCCGGCTGCGGTCAATACGGTCAGAATCCAGCTGCGCGCAAGTGGCATCAATGGGAGTCTAAGCTGTTGCGTCGCCGTTCGACGCGGATCCCAAGCCTTTGCCGATCGCAGCTTGACCTTGGCAGCGCTTCCCGCGGGCGACCTCGAGGTCTCGATCGCCGGCTACGCATCCGACTTCGCTCCGGCCGATGGCGTTACCGCCAAGTGCGCAACACGACCGGATTCCGCCGGCACTGCCTGCGACGGCGATCGCGGGCAGCTAGCGAGTTTCGGCAGCGCGCCGGCAACCGTCACCGTGCAGCCTGCCGAGCGCGCCGACGCCGGCGACATCTTGATGTACCCCCTGCCGTTTCTGATCGGACTGCAGCCGGAACCCGACGCTTCGGTTGACGGCCCCCAGCTGCCCATCCGGTTCACCGTCGTCAGCGCCATCCATGACGTCGTTGCAAACTCCGTCGGCGTTCAGGCAACGCCCGCCGGAGCCCGCAGCGCCGCTACGTTCAACCTACGCTCTAGCACGGTTTGCGACGACGCCACCGCCAACCCCTGCAGCCCAGGCGGCAACCTCGAGGTCCGAGGACTGCTCATCGACGGCCTGATCGACGGGCTTACCGCGGGTACGGCGAACGTCTCGATAACCGCACGTAACGACGATACGCCGCAACGAAACATGAGCTTTCAATATCCGATCGTCGTTAACTCGGGCGCGTCGACCACCACGACATTACCGACGACGACTTCCACCTCCAGCACCACGAGCAGTACCACGACCACGAGTACCACCACGACCAGCACCACGAGCAGCACCACAACGAGCACCACGACCAACACGACGGGCAGCACCACGAGCACGAGTACCACCAGTACGACTCTTCTGGCCGCACAACGATGCACGATCACCTTCGGCGTCACCAACGCCGTCAGCCTGGTCGGGCTTACCTTCGATGTCGACTATTCGGCGGCGCGCGGAACGTTCCCCGGGGCAGCCGATTTGGTCGCTTGTCGTGCGAATCCGGGAATCGGCGTCGCCGGCGCATTCAACAACGATGTCGCCAATTCAGTGTTGATCTTAGGAATTGTCTCGATTGTGCCCTTCAATGGACCAGTGGACGTGATCGACTGCGATTTCACGCCGTCGGCTACCCCGGTTTCCGGCGACTTCGCGATTAGCGTCAACGACGCGATCGCACCGAACCTCGCCCCTACCGTTGCGAATGTAGGCATCACAAGCATCGCCTGCCCGCCATAGCGCACGCGGTGGCCGCTCGCCGGGTGGGGTGGCGCAGGACGATGGAAACCAATCGTACGATCGATCAGGGCGGCGCGGTACGCGGAAATTCCCGCGTACCGTATCGGCCGCAATCTCCACGACTTGCAGTCACTCGCTCCGATCCGATACTCTAAGGTGTGGCCTAGTCTGCGGGCCGGGTCTCCCGGGCAGATATCCCGAACCTCCGGGGAAGGTGGAGTGGCTGATGCAGCGTAGAGAGCTGGTGCAACGGCGCTTGCACTCAAGTGTGACGGAGTGGGTCGCCAGGGCCATGCTTGCTGCCTCGCCGGGGTCTCTTTTCTTGCTAGTGCCTGCGTCTTCGCACCGCTTGTACAGCCCA
>CAZJCO010000357.1:0-2646 GCA_964544375.1 uncultured Myxococcales bacterium | reverse complement strand
CGGCGCGGTCGACACGGCGGATCGGCAACACGTCGCGCCAGAGCCTGCGCATTTCGCCCACGCGACGTTCGAGTCGACGGAGCAGCTTGCAGTCGTAGTCGGCGCCCACGGTGCGGTAGTCTTCCACGCGGGCGCCGACTCCCAGGCCGAGCGAGACGCGGCCGCCCGAAAGCACGTCGAGCGTGGCGATCTGCTTGGCCATCAGGCCGACCGAATGCATCGGCAAGACGATGACCGAGAAGAACAGGCGCACGCGCTCGGTAACGGCGGCGGCTATCGACAACGTGACCATGATTTCCGGGTTGGGGAAGGTGATCCGCTCGCCGGCGGCAATGCTCGAGTAGGGGCCGGCATCGATGCGGCGACACCAGTCGAGTACGAGTTCACGATCGAGTCCGGGCACCATGACCGGCAGATTCATTCCGATTTTCACGGCATCTCCTTTGCTCGGAGCACCGGATTATCCGGTAGCAGGCGGACCGATCAAGATGTGCGGCGCACTCTGTAACCTGTTGCCACAGGCCGCCGACCGTTTCATAAGGAGCCGGTTTCCAGGAGGACCTGTGGGCGAGCAGCTAGAGGGCAGACGGATTCTGATTACCGGCGCCAGCGGTCAGGTGGCATTTCCGGTTGCGCGGGATCTGGTCCGCCGTAACCAAGTGTTTGCGCTCGGGCGTTTTCGTTACGAAGGCTCGCGCAAGAAGCTCGAAGACCTCGGTGTAGGCTGCGTCGTTGCCGATCTGGGCGGTAGTGATCCGTTGCCGCTGCCCGATCGGCTCGACCATGTGCTACATTTTGCCAACAGCAAGAGCATGAGCGGTGACTTCGACGAGGACATCGTTGCCAATGTCGAAGGGCTCGGCCGCCTGATGGCCGCCAGCGCCGGTGCCGGCGCCAAGAGTTTCCTTCACTGCTCCTCCGCCGCGGTCTACCAGCACGCCGGCCAGCGCTTGCTTCGCGAGAGCGATCCGCTCGGCGACAATCACCGCGTGCTCTTTCCAACCTACAGCATTTGCAAGATCGCGGCGGAGGCGATGGTGCGTTTTGGCGCGCGGCAGTTCGATCTGCCGGCGACTATTGCGCGCCTCAGCGTTCCCTACGGAGACAACGGTGGATGGCCCGCCTACCATCTGGAAATGATTCTTTCCGGCACGCCGATCGCCGTACACCCGGATCGGCCGGCGTTGTACAATCCGTTGCACGAGGACGATTACATCGCGCAGATTCCGCGGCTACTGGCGGTGGCCGCGGTTCCGGCGACGATCGTCAACTGGGGCGGCAGCGAAGCGGTCTCGCTGGAAGACTGGTGCGAATATCTGGGCGAACTCGTCGACATGAGGCCGCAGTTTGTCGAGTCGGAATCGGCGTTGGCAGGGATTGCGCTCGACACGACGCGGATGCGCGAGCTGCTCGGAGCGACGGCCGTGAATTGGCGCGACGGCATGCGCCGCATGGTGCGCACGCGCCATCCGGAAATCGCGTTGCACTGAAGCGGAGGTAGTCCGAACGCTGCTCAGCGGATTCGCCGCACAGGAGGGATCGCGATGAAGTCGTATCGCAAGGCTCTGACGCTCAACGTTCCCGAGCGCATGGCCTTCATCAACATTACCGGCGAAGTCGAACGCGTGGTCGACGACAGCGGTATTACCGAGGGCCTGTGCCTGGTCAACGCGATGCATATTACGGCCAGTGTCTTCATCAATGACGACGAACCCGGTTTGCACGAGGACTACAAACGCTGGCTCGAGCAGCTGGCTCCCTTCGACCCGAGTCCGGAGCGTTATCACCACAACCGCACAGGAGAGGACAACGGCGATGCGCACCACAAGCGGCAGGTCATGGGGCGAGAGGCGGTTGGGGCGATTAGCGAAGGTAAACTGGACTTCGGCCCCTGGGAACAGATCTTCTACGGAGAGTTCGACGGCCGCCGCGCCAAACGGATTCTCATCAAGATAATCGGTGAGTGAGCCGAAACCTTTGGCCGCTTGGAGCGTAGACTCGAGTATGCGGGGAGTCTTGGCTGCGCTGGCACTGTCTTTGGCGTCGGGGGGCTTTGCCTATGCCGGCGATCTACCCAGTACTCTGAGTTTCGAGGACGCCGCGGGAGCGGAGTTGGCGTCCTTTCAGTCGACCACTGCCTTTGCGCGGATCGGCTACGGGCCGGCCGACGGCGGCCCCGTTTTGCTCATTCGCGTGAGCGCGGCGGTGGGTTCGGAAAACGCGGTGATCGATGATTTTTCTTTCTGCGCGGCGCAAGGCGGAGCCGGCATGCCGCTGGCCGACCCGATTCCCCGACCGATCGGTACCGGTGCGATCCGCGTTGGTTTGACGCCGGTCGCAACCGGTCTGACGGCACCGAACTACGGCGTCAGCCCACCCGGCCAGTCGGGCCAATTGCTGGTAACCGACCAGAGCGGAATCCTTTGGGCGATCGACTTGGCGTCGAAGGCCAAGCGGGTCTTTCTCGATGTATCCGCGCGGCTGGTTGCTTTGGGTATCAGCGGGCCGGGCAGTTTCGACGAGCGTGGTCTGCTCGGTGTCGCATTTCACCCCGATTACGCGAGCAACGGGCTCTTTTATACCTACACCTCCGCGCACAGAGCGGATGTGGCCGCGTTGTCGACGCTGCGCTCTGTCTAGGCTCAT
>CAZJCO010000356.1:0-2661 GCA_964544375.1 uncultured Myxococcales bacterium | reverse complement strand
CGCCAGCGACATGGAGATTGAGTCCCCCGAACAAATCGAGATATCCGAAATCCTGATCGGTGTTCGCCGCAAGCGGCAGAGGGAAAATGTCTCCCCCTTTGCTCTTGACGAGATGCACCAACAGGTCAAGAGGTCCCTCGACCGCATCGAGCCGAACCGTGTACCCGCCGCGGGCCATTAGATCCCCATCGCCCGCTTGGCCTCTTCCAGCGTCCGTTCGGCAACTTCGCGCGCTCTGCGATTTCCTTCGCACAGCACTTCTTGCGCCACTCCCGGGCGCTTGCCGATCTCTTGCCGGCGCTCTCGAATCGGCTCGAGCTCGGACAGCACACGCCGGATCATGACCTTCTTACAGTCGAGACAACCGATCGTCGCCTTGCGGCACCCTTCTGTCAGCTCCGCGCGCTCCTCCTCGGTGCAGTAGATCTCATGCAGGCGGAAAGCCGGACAATCGGCGGGGTCACCTGGATCGTTTCTGCGCACGCGCCGCACGTCGGTCACCATACGAGACAGCTTTTGATCGATCTGCTCCGGGGAATCGTCGAGATCGATCGCGTTGCCGTAGCTCTTGCTCATTTTGCGGCCGTCGGTGCCCGGAACTCTCGCGGACGGAACGACCAAGCCCTTGGGCTCCGGGAATACGGCCTCGTACAGCCGATTGAAACGCCGCGCCACTTCCCTGGTCAGTTCAATGTGCGGCAATTGGTCTTCCCCGACGGGCACCCCGAACGCTTTGTACGCCAGGATGTCGGCCGCTTGCAACAAGGGGTAACCGAGAAAGCCATACGTCGAGAGGTCGCGCCCTCCGAGCTGCTCTTGCTGTTCTCGGTAGGTCGGCACTCGCTCGAGCCAAGGTACCGGAATCATCATGCAAAACAGCAGAAACAACTCCGCATGGGCCGCGATGTCGGACTGCCGAAAGAGAACGCTGCGCTGTGGATCGAGCCCTACCGCCAACCAGTCGAGCACCATCGTTTCGCTGCTCTCTCGAATCACCGAGGGGTCGGCGTATTCCGTCGTCAGTGCGTGCCAATCGGCAACGAAGAAGTAACAGGTCGCCTCCTCCTGCAACGCCACCCAGTTCTTCAGCGCTCCGTTGAGGTGGCCCAGGTGCAAAGCACCCGTCGGACGTGCGCCCGATACGATAACGCCGCTCGGCTTGTTCGCCTGCTTTTTTTTCTCGCCACGCATCGTCAGATTACATCAACGGCTGCAATAGGATCAGAATCAGATGAATCACGGGACCGATCAGAAAGCCCAAGGTGCCGGTAAGCAACAAACCGAAGACGATCAGGAATCCGTAGGGCTCGACGCGAGCCAGCGCTTGAGCCGGACCGTGGGGCAACAAACCGACCGCAACACGACCGCCGTCAAGCGGCGGGATCGGCAGTAGGTTGAACACTGCCAGCACCACGTTGATCAGGATGCTGCGGTAGGCCATCACCGCCAGTGGCCCGACGACGGCGAATCCGCGATCCGGCATGCCCCCGAAGTGAAGCGGATCGCTGCCGCCCATACCGGACAAGAGCCCGAACGCTACGGCACTGAGCAACGCGAGCAAAAAATTCATCGCCGGTCCGGCGGCCGCGACCCACACCATGTCGCGCGCGGGATTTCGCAGATTGCTCCACCCGATCGGCACCGGTTTGGCATAGCCGAACAAAAACGGTGCGTGACTGATGAACAACAGCGCCGGCATCAGCACGGTTCCGACGGGGTCGACGTGCGCCAGCGGATTGAGCGTCAGTCGCCCCATGCGCTCGGCGGTATCGTCCCCCAAGCGAAAGGCAGCGTAGCCGTGCGCCCACTCGTGCAAGACCACCGCGAGCAGCAGCGGGAAGATCCAGAGAACAGCAGATGACACGTCGAATTCCATGGTAGAAAAGTTCAGATATCAGCGGCCCGGCCTCCGGGCAACCGGCGGCGGAAAGGCGGCTTCACGTTTCCTCGTCCACGTGCATCGTTTTGCGCGGATGATGCGTGGCATGCACCTCTCTCAATCTGCGGCTGGCGACGTGCGTGTATCTCTGCGTCGTCGACAAGTCCGCATGACCAAGCATCATCTGCACCGCTCGTAGATCGGCGCCGCCGTCGAGCAAATGCGTCGCAAAACTGTGCCGTAGAACGTGCGGCGTAACGCCTTGGAGCCCCGCCTGCGTCGCGTGCAATCTCAGTCGCTTCCAAAACGCCTGCCTACTGAAGGCGTGACCGTTACGCCCGACAAAGAGGCGGGGAGATCGGCCGCTCGGATCGAGTTGCGGACGGGCCTGCTGCAGGTAGCGGCGCAAGCTTTGCAACGCCCGGCGTCCGATCGGTACGGCGCGCTCCTTACCGCCTTTACCGACGACCGTAAGAAAACCTTCGCGCACGTTGAGGCGGGCGGTGTCGAGCGTCACCAGTTCGGACACCCGCAGGCCGCAGGAGTACATCAGTTCGGTCATTGCCCGATCACGCATCGCCAACGGCTCGTCCCCGGACATTGCCTCGAGTAGCTGCTCGATCTCCAAGACGCCGAGATAACGCGCAATTTTCGACCGGCGCTGGCTGCTACGTATGTCACGCCAGGGCGTCGACGGCAGATCGCCCTCGCGCACCAGAAACTTGAACAATCCGCGCACCGTGGACATCGACCGCGCGCGGCTGGCGGGTGCCAAACGCGAT
>CAZJCO010000355.1:0-2671 GCA_964544375.1 uncultured Myxococcales bacterium | reverse complement strand
GCTTTACTATCGCCGCCTTCCATGACCTTGGTGACCTGTACGTCGAAGATCGAGGAATGACGGTTGCCGTTGAAGTCGCAGGAGACGAGCGGTTCTTCGCAGTATTCGAGCACGCCGTTCAGTGGGCCGCCGGCGGCGGCTTTGACAGCAGCGTTGATCTCGTCGGCCGAAGGGCTCTTGTCGAGTTGCGCCACCAGATCCACCACCGAGACGTTGGGCGTGGGTACGCGAATTGCCATACCGTCGAGCTTGCCTTCGAGCGCCGGCAGCACCAGCGCCACGGCGCGCGCGGCGCCGGTCGTCGTCGGGATCATCGAGAGCGCGGCGGCACGAGCGCGCCGGCGATCCTTGTGCGGCAGATCGAGAATGCGCTGGTCGTTTGTGTAGGAATGAATCGTTGTCATCAGGCCGCGCGCAATCCCGAAACTTTCGTGCAGGACTTTGGCGACCGGCGCCAGGCAATTGGTAGTGCACGACGCGTTCGAGACGACGTCGTGCTTTGCGGGGTCGTAGCTTTCGTGGTTCACCCCGTAGCATAGCGTGAGGTCCACGCCTTTGGCTGGCGCCGAAATGATGACCTTGCGCGCGCCGGCTTCGAGGTGCGCCGCGGCTTTCTCGCGATCGGTGAACAGGCCGGTCGACTCGATCACGAGATCCACGGACAAGTCCTTCCAGGGAAGCTCCGCCGGGTTTCGTACCGAAAGCACGCGAATCGTCGCGCCGCCCACGCGTAGGTTGTCTCCGTCGACGGATACCGGCTCGGGAAACGCGCCGTGGACCGAATCGTGCTTGAGCAAGTGCGCGAGCGTCTCCGCGTCGGTAAGGTCGTTGACCGCGACGATTTCGAGATCCGGCCGCTCGACGGCGACGCGCATCATATTGCGCCCGATCCGTCCAAAACCGTTGATTCCCACTCTGATTGACATCATTACCTCCTGGCGCCCCGACCCTGCGGCCGACGTCGGCGCTATCGTACAAGCCTTTGGATTCGTTCGGGAAATCCAAAACCCTATCCCATGAGGCGAACAACGAGTCAACCGCGCGGTAAAATTGACAGCCTCAATGCCGCGTAATACCTTCAGACATCGTGGTGGTGGCGGGGATCGCTGGAAGATGCCGATGACGGCTACTGTGACGCATCCTAGCGTCGTAGACATGATTTCCGGCTCCGGGCCGGTCGTTCAGTCCGTTCTGTACCTGCTGATTTTTGTTTCCGTGGCCAGTTGGGCCGTGATCGTCTTCAAGGCACGCGAGATTCGCCGCGCGCGCAGGGGATCGGAGCGTTTCGTCGAGCTGTTCTGGGAGACGCGCAACCTGACGGAGGTTTCCAAACACCTCGAGGAATTGCCGGATAATCCGGTGGCCGAGGTGTTTCGCGCCGGCTACCAAGAACTGGTGCGCTTGCGAACCAAGAAGAAGTCGCAGCCCGAGGCGCTGACGACCGAATTGGCCGGAGTCGCGAACGTCGAGCGCGCCATGCGACGCGCCGCGAGTCTGCAGCGAACGCGCATCGAAAAGTTGTTGACCTTCCTAGGGACGGTTGCCAGCAGTGCTCCGTTCGTCGGTTTGTTCGGTACCGTCTGGGGTATCATGAACTCTTTTCGTGGCCTCGGCGTGACCACTGCAACCACGCTTCAAGCGGTCGCGCCAGGTATTTCTGAGGCTTTGATCGCAACCGCGATGGGGCTTGCGGCCGCTATCCCCGCTCTGGTTGCCTACAACCAGTTTTCTCGTCAGGCGCGCGTGATGGCGGTCGAGATGGACAACTTCCTCGCCGAGTTCCTCAACATCGCCGAGCGGCACTTTCTGGTGTGACCGATGGCCGGCGCGGCAAACGATCAGGACGGAACGATCTCAAGCATCAACGTGACGCCCCTGGTCGACGTCATGCTGGTGTTGCTGGTGATTTTCATGGTTACCGCGCCGATGATTCAGCAAGGAGTGACCGTCGATTTGCCGGCGGCGACCAGTAAGCCGCTACCGCCCGACAAGACGCCGCTGGTCGTTTCCGTGACTCGCGAAGGTGCGGTCTATTTGAACGACACCGCGATGGAAGCCAAGGCGCTGACGGCGCGGTTGCTTGCGATCGTGAAGGAAAAGCCCGACTCGGTCGTCTACGTTCGTGCGGACGAGAAGGCGCAGTACGGCGCCGTCGTTCGTGTCATCGGGGCGCTCAAAGCAGCCGGCATCGAGCAGCTGAGCTTGGTGAGTGAACCCGCGGAGGGCTAGGTGGGACGAAAGGGTAGCTGGTACGAAGCGCCCACCGTTTTGCACCGCGAGCGACCGGATCCGGAACTGCTGCGTGCGCTGGTCTTTTCGCTCGCCGCCCATCTGGTGCTGATCGGAGTCGCGGTTGCCGTGAGCAGCGGCGGGCGGCAGCACCGGCTGATTGCGTCGTCGTATCGAGTAGGCCTGGCGTCGCCGGCGACCGACTCGAGGCTTCTCAGCGTCGGACCGTTGGCGCGCCGTGCCGCGCCCAAGGTGGCGGCAAAGTCTGCACCCAAGCCCAAGGTGGAGGCAAAGCCAGCACCCGAGCCGAAGGCCAAACCCGTACCGAAGCCCAAGGTGGAGGCCAAGCCAGCGCCGAAGCCGAAGGTGGAGGGAAAGCCAGCACCCAAGCCGAAGGACAAACCCGAACCGAAGCCCAAGGCGCAGGCGAAACCCGCGCCGA
>CAZJCO010000354.1:0-2742 GCA_964544375.1 uncultured Myxococcales bacterium | reverse complement strand
TCCGATTTGGGCGGGCCGATCATGATCGCGCAGGAAGCTGGCCGCCGTGCGGCCACCGGGCTCGATCCCTTGCTGCGCTTCCTCGCCTTGATCAGCATCAACCTCGGCGTGATCAACGTACTGCCGATTCCGGTACTCGATGGCGGCCACATCCTCTTCTTTGTTGCAGAGGCGGCGCGCGGCAAGCCTCTGTCGGTGCGCGCGCGAGAGATGGCGCAGCAAGTGGGCGTATTTCTGCTCGTCACCTTGATGGTCTTCGTCGTATTCAACGACATTTCACGAATCGTCGGAGGGTGAGAGACTCGGCAGCTCCGGTGCTGGCGCTCGACACGTCGGGCGAACACGCGGCGGCGGCGTTGGATTTCGGCTCGCCGGAGCGAGCGGCCGCGGTGGCGACGACCTCGGCGCGTCGCGGTGAGGATCTTGCCGGCGTGGTCTCGGCGCTGCTCGAGCGCGAGCGCGTGACCGCGCGCGAACTTGCGGCGTTGGCCGTCGTCACCGGACCCGGTTCTTATACCGGCCTGCGCATCGGTCTGGCCCTGGTCCGGGGCCTCGCGCTGGTCGATCGAACGCCGGTGGTCGGCGTCGGTACGCTGGAACTCGCGGCTCTTGCGATGGAGCAGGCCGGCTCGCAGCGTGCGGTGGTTCTCCCGGCCGCCACCGAGCGTGCGTATTTTGCTGTCTATCACTGCGAAGGCCTGCACCTGCGGGTACTCGACGAACCCGAGATCGTCGGTCACGACGATCTCGCCGCACGGCTCAGCTCACTAGAGCAAGCGTGCAGCATCGGCACCGAAAGGGCCTCGCGGGCGCCACAGCTTTGGCGGCTATTGGAGGCGCAAGCCAACGGCGCCTGGCCGCGCCCGATCGTGCTCGCACCGGTACGCGCGGGGCTGCTAGCCCGGGTGGGCAGGCAGAGGCTAGCCGCAGGGCAGGCCGACGAAGCTGCCCGGGTGATGCCGGCCTACATCGGTCCGGGTAACGCTCGC
Source organism: uncultured Myxococcales bacterium (assembly GCA_964544375.1). Classification (GTDB taxonomy): domain Bacteria; phylum Desulfobacterota; class Binatia; order UBA1149; family SPBQ01; genus CAZQYE01. The sequence continues at coordinate 1,753 of CAZJCO010000354.1, read as the reverse complement.
CGCAACCGCAATCGCGTTGCTCTAGACCCTAGCAAATTAAGTAAGTAGCTGAAAAGGCATGGCTTTTTGGTTTGCCCCGGCTTGACTGCGCAGGCCGGCGGTTGTATGGTGCGGTCGCGCCTATGGTCGCAAGGAGGCACGCATGGATGATCGCGACGAGGAGTTGATAGAAGCACTTCTCCCGCAGCACTCTGAGTTGAAAGCCGCTTACGAGGAGCACCGTCGACTCGATGCGGAAGTCGACAAGCTTTCGGCCAAGTCGTTCTTATCCCCTTCCGAGCAGGTCGAACGCAAGAACCTGCAGAAATTGAAGCTCGTCGAGAAGGACAAGATCATGCGTATTCTCGCCGAGCATCGGCGCGGCGCCGTCGCTACCGAAAGCGCCTGAGCCGCGCGCGCAATCCTGGTGTGCCCGTCGCTGGGCCAGCCTCGGGTTGGTCCGAGGGGTGAGTTGAGTGCCCGGCGCCCGAGCACCCGGCATGCCCAAACACCGAGCTGAGGAGAACCGTGAGACATACCATTTCGATTTTGGTTGAGAACGAGTTCGGAGTGCTCTCGAGGATTTCCGGACTGTTTAGCGGGCGTGGTTTCAATATCGAAAACCTGTCCGTCAACGAGACGATCGACCCGACGGTGTCTCGCCTTACCCTGCAGACCTCGGGCGATGATGCCGTGCTCGAACAGATCACGAAGCAGCTCAACAAGCTGGTTTCGGTGATCAAGGTCGTCGACATGAGCGACGCCGAACACGTCGAACGTGAGTTGGCGCTGATCAAGGTCGTGGCCGATGCGCGTACGCGCGCCGAGGTATTCAGTATCGCCAATATTTTCCGAGCGAAGATCATCGACGTTGCGCCCAAGGAGTGCATCGTCGAGATTACCGGAGACGACGAGAAAATTGGCGCGCTGATCACCGTACTCAAGCCGATTGGCATCAAAGAGGTCGCGCGCAGCGGCAAAACCGCGTTGTTCCGCGGCGAACGATTGCTAACGGTGGCCGGTCACACGGCGGGAGCGAAGAAAACCAAATCGAAGGAGCAAGCTGCATGAAAATTTATACCGACGCCGACGCCAGCCTCGATCCGATTGCATCGAAAACCGTTGCGGTCATCGGCTACGGCAGTCAGGGGCACGCGCACGCCCTCAACCTTCGCGACAGTGGGGTGCAAGTCGTGGTCGGCCTTCGCGAGGGTAGCTCGTCCGCGCCAAAAGCGCGCGACGCCGGGCTCGACGTGTTGCCGGTAGCCGAAGCCGCCAAGAAGGCCGACGTCATCATGATGCTGGTTCCAGACGAACTCGCCGGCGATCTGTACGCCGCCGAGATTGAACCGAACATGACGAAAGGCGCGGCGCTGGCTTTCGCCCATGGCTTCAACATCCATTTTAGGAAAATCGTTCCGCCTGCTGAGTCTGGCGTCTTCATGGTGGCCCCGAAGGGCCCAGGCCACCTGGTGCGCAGCCAGTACGTCAAGGGTATGGGCGTGCCCTGCCTGCTCGCCGTCGAGCAAGATCCCGGCGGGAACACGACGCAGCTCGGCTTGGCCTATGCCAAAGGCATCGGCGGCACACGCGCGGCCGTTATCGAAACGAGCTTCCGCGAGGAAACCGAGACCGACTTGTTCGGCGAGCAAGCGGTACTCTGCGGTGGTCTCACCGAACTGATCCGAGCCGGCTACGAGACCCTGGTCGAGGCCGGCTACGCTCCCGAGATGGCCTACTTCGAGTGCCTGCACGAGGTCAAGCTGATCGTCGA
>CAZJCO010000353.1:0-2814 GCA_964544375.1 uncultured Myxococcales bacterium | reverse complement strand
GGTCGGGTCCCCTTCGACGCCGGTGTCGTTGGGGCCGCCCACGACCTGCAGCGTGCGCATTGGTTCGAGGACGCGCACCTCGATCGGGCCGACCGTCGTATCGCGGCGGTCGTGAGGCGCGCGGCGAGATGCCAGCACCGAATGTTGCCAGCCGTCGTTGCGCGACACGCACAGGGCCGCGTCGGCGACCAGACGGTTCGGGTACACGCCGTGGGCGATTTCGAACATGAAGTCGCCGTTTTTCGACAGGCCGCCGAACCAGTAGCGGTCATAGAAGTTCAGGTCGCCAGTGGCCGGGTGCAGCACCGGCCGCGCCGTCTGGTGGATGGGAAAGTCGTCGTAGGCTGTGAGCATCGCGTCCTCCGAGTGCGGGGCGCGACCTTACCGAAATCTCCGTCCCAAGAAAACGGATACATGTTGCCGGCGTTACTGCGGCGGAGCGGCCTCGAGGAGTCGCAAACCGGCAGTCACGGCAGCGGTTGGGGGCCGGCGCGAGCTGCCATTGCTCGGTGGGCTCGGACGGTTTGCCGCCGGCGCGCCATGCCGAAGGCGAAAGGCGAAGCTTGCCAGGCGGCGCTCGTCAAGCGGCGTGCCGTCGTCGTAGAAGAAGTAGAAGGGGATGTCGCGCCGGTAACGCAGTAGGCTTTCCATGATCAGGCCGTTGTCACAGCCCCAACACGCGGCCATGACGACGCCGTCGTAGGCGCCGTTGTCCCAGTGGTGCAGCACACTGCCGACCGCCAGGGCGGCGCCGCCGACGGTGGCCGTGTCGATCAGCTCTTGCGAGCGGCGTAGCGACTGCGGAACGTCGGGCAGCGGCAGCCACGGGTGACGTTTGCGCGCGACTCGATAGAGACGCTTGCGCGTCGGCACCATCAGCCTTCGGTACTTGTCGACTTCGCTTTGCTTGACGCCCCGGCCGAACAGTAGATGCGGCTGTAGCCGCGTGAGGTACTCGAGAAAATCGCACAGCGGCTCGGCGACGACACGCACGCCTCGTTCGGCCAAGCGATGGTAGAGTCTGCCGTTGGCGAAGTCGTTGCCCTTGGTCAAGATGTCACCGGAGACGAAGACGGTTGCGAGCGCTGCGCCATCAGAGCTGCTGCGGGCGAGCCGGTCGAAGTCGACCGATGCTCGATCGACGAGCGTGCGGACTTGCTTCCACTTGGCGTACAGAGGACGTAGCGCGCCGGCGCCTTTGGCCGCGACCGGTTGCTCGAGCAGCGACAGCAACGTTGCCGCATGTCTGTGATAGAGCCGCTCGCAGGCCGGCCGATCCTCGGCCACCGCAAGATGGTAGAGGTAGAGCTGTCTGAGGATGTCGACGGCGGCGAGACCAAGCCAAACCAGCAGTGTCATGCCCGGTCCGCCGCCGATGCGCAGGCCGGATACGGCCACGCGATCGCCGAGCCCCATCTTCGCGATCGAGATCTTGTCCTTGACGCCGAACAGGCCGGCGCGGCACATTTGCCCGTTGATCTGCATCAAGCGCGTGGGCTTGTCGATCGCTTCTCGTTCGAGGTACTCGCGGAAGGCTCCCCACACCATTTGGTACGAGAGACATTCCTTGCCCGAGCAGTCTCTTCGCCCGATCGCGAAATTTTCTTCCGACAGTGCAGGAGCCGCGACCGCGTCGTATCCGTAGGCACGGTAAGCTGCTGCAAACACCGGTCCAAAGTAGTCCGCCGCATTGAGAAACACGTAACGGATCGTGCGGTCCATGACCCTGCCGGAGTGTTTCGTCCGGTTGACGAAGCTCTCCGCACGCCGGGCTTGCGGCGTCGCCTCGGTGCTTTCGCTGCTGCTTTGAAAGCGAGCGACCGATTGCAGGAAGGCCTGAATCCGTGTGACGAAACCCGCAGTTCCTCCGTGACCGTCGCTTTCGAGAATCGTGTGGGGATAACTGTCGAGCAGCTCCTGAAACACCTGTTCGGTAAACGACGCCGGACCGCAGCCGAAGGAAGAGAGCAGTAGGGGGAAGACGTCACCGTCGCGGCGCGCCTGCGCGGCCGCACGCATCGCACGGCGACCGTCGCCCCAGTAGACTTTGTCCATCGGCGGAACCCCGTCGCTTGCCACGTAACAATCGACCGGCAGTGCGAGAACGCCGTTTTGCCGAAGCAGGAGGGGGATGGTGGCGTTGATCGCGGGATCGTGGATGACGTGCAGCTGTCCGCAAACGAGGACCACCGCGATGTTGCGCTGACGCGCCCACGCGAGCGCGCGGCGCCCGATGGCTGCCAACTCTCGTTCGTATTCGGCCTGCACGCGTGCGGCCTCGACCGCCGCGGCGAGCGCAGCCTGCGGATCGGCTCCCAACTGGCGGGCGATTTCGCGAACTCCTGCAATCAGGCTACGGCTCGTGAGTCCGCCGGCGAACGAAAGCAGCGGACGTACGACGCGCGTTGCGGAATCGTGCGCGCGCAGTGACTGCTCGACGATCTCGGGCATCGCCTGCTCGGTAACGCAGGTTTGGCCGCCTGGTCCGTCGACGTCGGAAATGTCTCGAATCTTCGGAAACAACAGTGTCGGGCAATCCGTGTCACAAACCGCGTGGGTGATCTTTGCCGGACCACAAGAATCGAAACTGTTGCAGAGCTGCTCGCCGGCGGCGAGCGAGGAGGGTTTCGGTTCCAGCAAGCGTACCGAAAAACCGAGTGCGTCGGCGACCGTCGCCAGCCAAGGAATGTGGCCGGCCAAGGCGCCGACCAGTGGGATCGCAAGCGGCGGTCGATCTTCGTGCCAGGGCAGGTAGCGGGCGATGAGCTGGCGGCGCTCCTCGAAGGGATTGGGCGCGTCGAGATCCAGTTTCTT
>CAZJCO010000352.1:0-2830 GCA_964544375.1 uncultured Myxococcales bacterium | reverse complement strand
CCGCGCCGCGGGGGGCCCAGCCGGCCGGTCCGTTGGAAGAAGGGGCCCCCCGCCCAATCCCCGTGCCAGCCGCCCGCTTCCCAGCGGCCGGCCGGCAGCCGCCAGTCGCGCTAGCAACTGCCGTTCGGATTTCGTCGTTGCGCGCTCCGCGTCGATTAGCTCGACCAGGCGCTTGGTCGAAGTCGTCAGCCCGCGACCGATGGCCAAGGAGAGGATTTCGGACAGAGAAACGAGATAGTAGTCGGCCATCCACCGCGCCAACTCCATCAGCCTGGATCCGACGATCGGTCGTTCGTCCAACACCGCGCAGATGTCGCGACACGCGACGCCGTTGGGCGCGTCGTCTGCCGGCGACAGAAGCAGCGCGGTAACCGTGCGCCGGCCGAGCGGGACCAACACACGCACGCCGGGTCGTGCGAGCGACCGTAGGTCTTCTGGCACCGCATAGGTCAGACTGGCCAGTCTCGGTACCGGCGGTATTGGGACGACCTCAACGAGCTTCGTCATTGCGGTGCTGCTCTCCGTTGCGTCTCAGCAGTCGGCTGCAAGAGCATGACAGTCCTGTGGTTGACCGGCGCCACGCGGGCGCGCAGCCTGCAAGCCGCGGTGGTCGTCTTGCCGATATGGCGAAAAAGCAGACGCATGGCGTTTTGGCATCTCAGTCCACGACGACTCGTGGTGGCAGTGATCGAGCCTACCGCTGCCGAACCGCTGCTGCACACGTGCGCCTCGAGCTGCGCCGATTTGTCGCCGCAGGGGTCGTGCTTTTCTGCCGGGCTGCTGGAGACGGCACGTGCGGCTGGAGCTCTCGAGCTTCCCCAAGTTGCCTACCTGGGAGAGCCCGTCTGTCGTTTGCTTGCCTCAACTGACGCCGCCGCGCAGGGGGCGGTAGCGTTCAATGAGGGGCAAGGCGAGACGGAGGGGCCGCTGAGGGTTGCCCTGCGAGACGACCCTCAGGCGCTGGTGCTCGTCGAGCCGGCGGCGCTGACCGAAACCGCCGCGTTGTTCACGGCGGCGCGGCTGCGCCTCGTTTGGCTCGACTGTGCCGGGTGCGCGCTCGCCAGCCTGGCCGAGTTCCTCGGCTGCGAGCCTGCCGACGGCACCGGCGCCGGCGAGCGATCCGCTAGACTCGACCCGCTTGCGGCGGTGTCGGTGCATCCGCGATGCGAAGATTTAGCCGTCGCACTCGGCGATGAGTTGGCGGTTCCGGTCGGTGGGGCTCTCGAGCGTTTCGGCACGGCGAGCGATGGCATCGGCTGACCTGCTGTCGCTGCTTGCGGGCAATGCTCACGGTCGTCGGCTCGCGCGGGCCGGTTGCGTGCTGCTCGTGGTTGCTCTCGGTGGCGCCGCCTGGCTGTCGGCAACGCAGCGACAAGCCCGCGGCGTGCCGGCTGTCCAACCGGCGGTTCCTGTGGCTGCCCAACCGCCGGCTCCGCCTCGCCGAGCAGCGAACCGAGAAGCGGCTTCCCGGCGCGAGGGCGAGACGCTGCCGATCGCCGAATGGCTCGAACGTCTTGCGGCCGGCGCCGGCATGGGCCTGCTCGTCGGTCCCGGCGTCAACGGGCGGGTCTCCGGCATCCTGCCGCCGAACCTTCCGTGGCGCTCGCAGCTGGCGGCCTTGGCGCGGGTGCACGGCTTTTCTTATCGGCTGGGCGACGGCGTCATCGAGGTCGTTGCGGCAAGCGCAAAGCCGCCGGCGCCTGCGTCCGAGGCCGCGGAAAACGCGAAGCGCGAGCCCGCGCGGGACGAGGTTCCGCCCGAGCGCCGCTCACGGATTCTGTTTCCGGCCAACGCCCGAGCCGAAGATCTCGCCGAGTTGCTAAAGGAATTGTTCGCGTCCGAGGGCCTGCGCGCGACCAGCGACTCGGCGGCCAACGCGCTAGTGCTCGAAGGAGCGGAGGCATTGGTCCAGCGAGCGGCAGAGATGGTACCGACGCTCGATTTACCGCGCAGGCGATTCTTGCTCGAAGCCCAATTGATCGAGCTTTCGAGTACCGCACGCGACGAACTGGGCGTGCAATGGAGCGTCGACGGTTCGCTCGGCAGTCTGATCGATTTTCCGGGAACGACGGGCGACGGTGAGCACGGCGGCATCGTTGTCGCCACCACCGGCGCGCACGCGCTCAAGGCAAAGCTAAACGCGCTCGCGTCCGAGGGCCGCGTGCGGGTGGTATCCCGCCCGCGGATGATCGTCGTCGATCAGCAGCAAGCGGAGATCGAGAGCGTTCGTATTCTCCGCATCCGCCTGCCCGAACGCTCGGCGGTCGTCGAGCACGACGGCAGTGCCGCGCAGCCGGGTCGGGCGGTCGAAGAAATCCCGGTCGGCGTCAGTCTGCGGGTCGAGCCGTCTCTGATCGGTGACGGTCGCGTTGCCATGCATTTGGCGGCCAAGTCGAGTACGCTCGGCCGCCCGCAGCCACCCGACCTCATTCCAGAAGAACTCAGCCGGCGTTTCGAGGCCGATGTGATCGTCGCGAGTGGAGAGACCGCCGTCCTCGGGGGACTGCTGCGCGAGGGGCGCCGCGGCGAGCAGGCGGGGGTGCCTCTCCTGCGTTCGCTACCGGTCCTTGGGGTCCTCTTCGGCCGGCGCAGTCACGAGCGCCAAGGGGAGGAGTTGATCGTCTTGATCACGCCGTCGCTTCTGGAGTAGCCGCCGGGAGCGGAGATTCATTCCTGACCTTGCTGTGCTAACGTGAAACAATGTTGCGTTTGCTGACAGCCGGGGAATCGCACGGCCCCTGTCTTACGGCGATCGTCGAGGGGCTGCCCGCGGGGTGGCCGATCGACGTCGCGGAAATCGATCGGCAGCTGGCACGCCGCCAGCAGGGCT
>CAZJCO010000351.1:0-2836 GCA_964544375.1 uncultured Myxococcales bacterium | reverse complement strand
CGGACTGATCTTCGATGGTCTGCTGACCTACGACAAGAACCTGAGCGACCTCGAGCCGCGTTTGGCCAGCCGCTGGGAAGTGTCGGAAGACGGCCTCGTCATTACGTTCCATCTGCGTCACGACGTACGCTGGCAGGACGGAGAGCCGTTCACCGCGCGCGACGTCGAATTCGGATTCCGTACGATTACCGACCCCAAGACGCTAACCGCTTACGCGGAAGACTTTCTCCAGGTCGAGCGTTTCGAGGTCGTCGACGACTACACGATTCGTTTGTATTACCGCAAGCCGTTCGCGCCGGCGCTGGCGAGCTGGGGCAACTTGGTAGTATTGCCTCGGCATCTGCTCGAAGGCCGCGACATCAATACGGCGTCCGACTTCGCACGCCATCCGGTCGGGCTCGGTCCCTATCGCTTTGATTCCTGGGAAGCGCAGAAGAGCATCACCTTGGTGGCAAACGCCGACTACTATCGCGGGCGTCCGTACATCGATCGCGTAGTCTACCGCGTGATTCCCGACCGCCAGACACAGTTCCTCGAACTGAAGTCCGGCGGTCTCGACATGATGGGACTGGCGCCGCTGCAGTTTACGCGCCAGACGAACTCGGCGGAATTCGAGAAAAACTTTCACAAATATCGCTACTTGACGCACTCTTACACCTATCTCGGCTACAACCTGAGAAATCCGTTGTTCTCGGACGTCCGCGTGCGCCGCGCCTTGACGCATGCGATCGACAAGCAGGAGATCGTTGATGCGGTGTTGCTCGGCCTCGGTCAGCCCGCCACCGGGCCGTACAAGCCGGGCACGCTTTGGCAAAACACGGCAATCGAGCCGTTGGCCTATGACCCGGACCGGGCGCGCCAGCTGCTTGCGGAGACGGGATGGGCCGATCACGACGGAGACGGCGTCCGCGACAAGGACGGCAAACCGTTTTCCTTCGAGATTCTCACGAACCAGGGCAACGAACTACGCGAGAAGACCGCGACGATCGTCCAGAGGCGATTCCGCGAAGTCGGCGTGGAGGCCAAGGTTCGCATCATCGAGTGGTCATCGTTCATCAACAACTTCATCGACAAGCGAAAGTTCGATACGGTGGTACTCGGCTGGAGTCTGAACCCCGATCCCGATCAATACGACATTTGGCATTCATCGAAGACGAAAGAAAAAGAGTTCAATTTCGTTTCGTTCGCCAACGAAGAAGTCGACGCGCTGCTTGAACGCGGTCGCCGCACGTTCGATCGTGACGAGCGCAAGCGAATTTATGACCGATTTCAAGAGGTCCTGATTGAGCAACAGCCGTACACGTTTCTCTATGTGGCCGCCGCGCTTCCGGTGGTGCATGCTCGCTTCCATGGAATCGAGCCGGCGCCGTCCGGCATCGGTTACAACTTCAAAGACTGGTACGTTCCCAAATCCCTACAGAAGTACTCGTTGAAACCTTAGGTCGGCGCCGTGCTGGCATATTTCGCTCGTCGTTTTCTCGGACTCATCCCGCTCCTGATCGGGATTACGTTCATCTCTTTTCTCGTCATCCATATGGCCCCCGGATCGCCGATCGACCTACTTACCGACATGAACCCTGACGCCAGTCCCGAGCTGCGTGAGCGTCTCGCGCAGCATTGGGGTCTCGACGAGCCCTATCACGTGCAGTACTGGATCTGGTTGAAGAAAGTCGCGGTCGGAGATTTCGGCCGCTCGTTGTCACGTGACGCCAGGCCCGTGCTCGACAAGATCACGGAGGCTCTGCCGGTAACGCTCCTGCTGAATTCGCTGTCGCTCTTGTTGATCTTGGTTGCCGCGATCCCGATCGGAGTTTATTCTGCGACCCACCCCTACACGTTCGCGGATCGTACCACGACGGTATTCGTGTTTCTCGGTTTCGCGATGCCGACGTTCTGGTTCGCCCTGTTGTGCATGATGTTCTTCGGTGTCGACCTCGGATGGTTGCCGATTTCGGGACTGAGGTCGCTCGATTACGAGTCGCTGTCGTTGGCCGGTAAGCTGATCGACCGCCTGCGGCACTTGATTCTCCCGGTTTCGGTGGCGGCCGTTACCAGTTTGGCCGGACTCTCGCGCTACATGCGCTCGAGTATGCTCGAGGTGTTTCGGCAAGACTATATCACCACCGCCCGCGCGAAAGGTCTGAGCGAGTCAGCGGTGGTTTACCGACACGCCCTGCGAAATGCCCTGTTGCCGGTGGTCACGATCCTCGGCCTGTCGTTGCCCGGGCTGATCGGCGGATCCGTCATCTTCGAGACGATTTTCGCGATTCCGGGCATGGGGCGCCTATTCTACAACAGTGTGATGATGCGCGATTACACCGTTGTCATGGGGATTCTGGTCATCGGCGCGGTGCTTACGCTACTGGGCAATCTACTGGCCGACCTGACGTATGCGGCGGTCGATCCGAGGTTGCGAAGACGATGAGTAGCTGGCGCAGGATCGTCGGCAATCGTCTGACCGTCGTTGGCGCGGCGATTGTTGCCGTACTCTTGGTCGTTGCTCTGGCAGCGCCGCTGCTCGCGCCTTACGACTATGCCGCAATCGACGCCGCGCACGTTCTCGTGGCACCGACTTCGGCGCATTGGCTCGGCACCGACGGTCTCGGCCGCGACGTGCTCAGCCGAATGATCTACGGTGCGCGTGTATCGTTATTGGTCGGTTTTGTCTCTGCCGGCTTGGCTTGCGCGATCGGTGTCTTGCTCGGCGCCGTTGCGGGCTACTTCGGCGGCTTGGTCGACGCGGTGGTCATGCGCTTGGTCGGCGGGATGGTCAGGTTTCCGTCATTCTTTCTGGTTTTGGCCGTTAGCGCCTATCTCGATGCCAGCATATGGGAGT
>CAZJCO010000350.1:0-2838 GCA_964544375.1 uncultured Myxococcales bacterium | reverse complement strand
CATCTCGAAGCCCTCACCCAGCATGTGTCAAGTGTCAAGAGTTGACCCCGATCCCAAATGCGGCTACAGTAGTCAGAGTGACGGCGCATCGTTGCCGCGCTCAGCGAGTTCGCGAATCAGAATGACTCGTGCACGAGGCGTGTCGGACCTAAGCAGGTTCGGGCCAGCGGTATGGGTACTTAGACACGCCCTCCCATCAGCAAGACGGGTGGCGAAATCTCGGATATCATCATTTCGGCCGCGTTTCCTGCGTGGCATATCATCCGTCTCGCGAAGGCGTTTTTCCCATTTTCTGCGATTGGTGCAGTTTATGCTCTCCCTTCGCTGTGTATCTGGGGAAGCAAGTACTCCGCCTGCGAGCGCCCGTATAGCACTAGGTCGATTTTCAGGAATTCTGGCGAAGGATTTTCTCCGCTCGCGCATATACTCTTTTTAGTGGTCGACGACAGGAACGCCGGAAGAAACGCACGAAGAGCACATGACGAGCCTCTACAAGTCGCTGCAAGACCGCGACGCCGCAGCGTGGGATGAGTTCTACGAAGAGCGCAGCCGTGAGCTGTACGGGTTCGTGTTTCCGTTGGTGCGTGGCGATACCCAGGCCGTAGCGGACGTGTTCCAGGACACTTGGCTCGATGCAATCAGCCACATCGGGCAGTTTGATCCCCAACGCGGAGAACTCCGTTCATGGCTGTTCGGAATCGCCCGACGGAGAGTTGCCCTCCACTGGAGAAAACGGCTTGCGCGCAGCGGCACGGCCGTGGCAGCCCGCGCGGACATCCCGGTTGAGGACCTGGACGGCGCAGTCGTGCCGGACGACGTGATTGAGCATCTGGAACAAGCCGCCGTCGTGCAGGCTTCTTTGCTGGCGCTACCCCCGGAGCGACGGCAGGTGCTGGTCGACAAGTATGTCGATGAGCTTTCCGTGGCCCAGATCGCGGCCAGGACCGGCAAGTCATCCAAAGCGGTGGAGTCGCTCCTTTCCCGTGCGCGGGGACAATTCCGAACGTTGCTCCATTGGTACTTCTCGGACACGAGTTGCAGGAACGAGCCATGAAAGCGACATCGAACACAAACGAGCCCAGTCGCGATGATGCCGTGACGCGCGAGCTGCTTTTGTTGGCCGATCGACAGGAGATTCAACCGCCCGCCGATGTCCTCGATCGTGTTCGGGCCAGGCTTCACGAAAACGCCGTGCAATCACCCTCGGCCGCGCCCGCCCGGACGACCGCCTCATGGACCAAGAGAGTCTGGTTCGCAGGCGCCGGCGCGGCGGCAGTTGTGCTGATTACACTCCTCTTCTCCAGGCAGCCTTCCACAATCGCATGGTCTCAAGTGGCGGAAGCCGTTCGTGCCGTGCCGTGGATTCATCTGAAATTCCGCGACGACGAAGGCCAATCGGGAGAAGAGTGGCTTTCGTTTTCCCAAAACATCGTCGCCATACGCTGCGGCCATATGGTCAAGTTTTGGGGCACTCAATCGGGCGTCCTCTACGAGTACGACTCGCGCAAAAAGAAGCTGTACCGTTTGCCGATGTCCGATGGCGACGCCAAGGAGTTCGAGTCGTTGGGACGGCTGTTTCAGGCAATTTGTCGCGGGGATGGCATTGTCGAGCGAGCTTTTTCACCGCAGCTCCGCATCGTCAAGCAGCGGCAGCGAACGGAGACCGAACAAGGGCGGCGATGGATTCTGTACGAATTGGAGCTGCAGCGAACGTACGATGGTCTCGAAACGCCAAGAGAGATGGCAACAACTGCTGTGGAGATCCGCGTCGATCCTGAGAAGATGCTGCCCGACTCGATGACCGAATTTGTGGGAGAGGTGAAAGTGGAGGCCGCCTTCGACTATCCGAATGAAGGCCCGGCGGACATCTACGCCTTGGGGGTTCCGCGCGATGCGCCCATCGAAGATCGCACGCCGCCGGCCGAGCTGAGCCGAATCCTGAAATTGATCGAGCAGAACCGGTGCAATTTCGGTGATTATCTTGCCGTTTCCGGCGACAACTCGAAGGAGGCTATGAACGTACGCATCGTGCAGTGCAAAGGCGAGAAGCTGCGCGTCGACATGTGCGGCACCGAGCAGTACATCCAGCGCAACGACAAGAAGGAGCGAGTGGGGAAGTCAGTGCGCGTGGCGTCGGCGGCGGATTTGAGGAACTGGTGGCGGGAGTACGGAGAAGAGATCAAGACATCGGGCGTACTCCAGCCCCTAACTCGCAGGGATAAGTACGCCGGGCGATACCGCGTCGAATTGCTGGCGTATCCCCCGACGCTCGATCTGCAACAACTGGCATCGTCGCTTGTCACGGCCCACCTCGATCCCAAGGGCCAGAATGGCCCGGCCGGGAGCGTTCGTGTGGGACTGCTGTACGCGAGTCGGGGCGGGCCAGATGACACCGATCGTGTGACGTTTCCGTTCTCCAAACAAGAATACTGGTTGCAGCCCAAGTACGGTTATGCCGTCGTGAAGCAGGTCATTTCCTACTCGCGTAAGGATGATGATCACCCGCTGAAGAAATCGCAACTGATCTTCGAATATGACGATTTCCACCAGACACCGCGCGGAATCTGGTATCCCACGGTATCACGTTGGAAGATCGCGTCGGCGTCCCAGAACAAGAGCAAACCGAGCGGTTTCGAATTCCACGACGAAGTCAGGTATTTCTACCTCGATTTCACGGCGGAACTGCCCGACGAATTGTTCGGTCCGGGGTAGCAAAGGGGATGGGGTCAACTCTTGACATTTGACAATTGGGGATGGGGTCAACTCTTGACATTTGACAATTGCTTGACGAGGGCCTTTAGCCGACGCGCGAGGGCTCGATCGTCCTCGGCCTTTTTC
>CAZJCO010000349.1:0-2866 GCA_964544375.1 uncultured Myxococcales bacterium | reverse complement strand
GGGTCGGGCCTCGCAGTGTTGGGGCTCGTCCTGCGCAAGGATGCCTAGAACCCTGAATCCGGCGCGACGAGTCGACTCTAGCCCCCTCCGCTGTCCTCGTACGACGACATCACCTCGTTGGACAGGCGGTGGGTGAAGAAGCCGCCCAGCAGGAAGATCACCAGGATCTCGACGATCCGCGTGGCGGTCGACGCGATCACCGCGTCGCGCAGCTCGAAGCCCGTCAGGTACGCGAGGCCTCCCACCAGGAATTCGGTGCCGGGGTAGACGTGGCTGTCCGCGAAGTCCTCACCGCAGGAGTACACGAGGCATACAGGGCGCGCTCCGCCCGGTGCTTCGGACCAGCTCGCGATGAATGCGTGACCACCGTCCGGTGCCGAGGTGGTGGCCTTGCCCTGTTGGGCCAGGGAGATCTCAAACTGGGACTGGAAATCTCCCCCCTGACCGACGAACGCCGAAGAAAATTGGGAGCCGGCGCGCTTCAAGGAGGCGTGGTTGTAATGAACATTGCGCCCAACAGCCCATTGCGAGCACACGCATGCCCGGCCGCAAGAGCCGAAATCTCCGATCAAGATCCGCGAGCTTGACTGCCGCCCGCGAACGCAGGCCGCGCCGCTGCGCGGCGCGGTAGACGCTGTCTTGCGGCCGGTAGCGAGCCATCCTGTTTGGTATAGACAAGACACCGCCGTGGGCAAAGCGCCCTTGCCCGCACTGGTCGTGTGCGGCAGCATCGGTCGACTTCCCATGCAGCTCAATCCTGATCAACGTGTCGCCGTCGAGCATGAGGAGGGCCCCCTGCTCATCCTGGCCGGCGCCGGCAGCGGCAAGACCCGGGTACTGGTCGAACGGATCGCTCGTCTCGTCGGCAACGGCCTGGCACGTGCCGACGAGATCTTGGCGGTGACCTTCACCAACAAAGCCGCGCGGGAACTCACCGACCGCTGCCGCCGCTTGGTCGGCAACTCCGCCGGGCAGATCTGGGCGGGCACCTTTCACGGATTCGGCGCCCGCTTGCTGAGGCGCCACGCAGACCGGCTCGACTATCCGTCGAGCTTCAGCATCTTCGACGCGGACGACCAGCGACGTCTCCTCAAGCAGATCGTCGCGGAACGCAATCTCGACGAGACGCTGTTTCCACCGGAGGCATTCCGCGCCTATATCGACGCCGCCAAAAACGAAGCGCGCTTGCCCGAAGCTTGCCGCGTACGTCCGGGAGACGAGTTCTCCAAGCAAGCCACAGCCGTCTACTCCAGTTACCAGCGGCGTCTCGAACGGCTCGAAGCAATGGACTTCGGTGACTTGATCGTACGCGTGCTGGACCTCTGGCAACGGCATCCCGAAATTCTCGAATACTACCAACGGCGTTTTCGTTTCGTCCACGTGGACGAGTATCAGGACACGAACCACGCCCAATACCTGCTCGTTTCGCGTCTTGCCGCCATGTCCGCGAACATTTGCGTGGTCGGCGATGACGATCAGTCGATCTATGCTTGGCGCGGAGCCGATCTGCGAAATATCCTCGAATTCGAACGTGATTTTCCTGGCAGTCGAACCGTACGCCTGGGGCAGAACTATCGTTCCACCGGCACCGTCATCGACGCCGCGCAAGCCGTCATCTCGCACAACCCCGAGCGAATGGACAAGCGGCTGTGGACCGCCAACGACCGCGGCGAGGCGATCCTGGTCTATCAGGCGAACGACGAGAGAAGCGAGGCCGCTTATGTGACGCAGCGGCTGCTGGCACTGGGACGCGCGCGCTCCTCCGCGGCGGTGTTCTATCGAACGAATGCACAGTCACGCGCGATCGAAGAAAGTCTGCTCCGAGCCGGCGTTCCCTACACGATTGTCGGCGGCACCCGATTCTACGAGCGACGGGAGATAAAAGACCTCATCGCGTATCTCCGCTTCGTCAGCAACCCCAACGACGACGTCAGCTTGGCGCGAATCGTCAACGTGCCTCCACGTGGCATCGGCGCGGTTACCTGGAACCACCTGGTCGAACGAGCGCGAAAACACGACGTTTCGGTGTGGCAAACGCTGGCCGAGGTATGCAGCGAGGGAAGCCTGGCATGCGGGCGGCTCCGGCGTGTCCGCGCGTTTCGTGAACTCGCTCTGGGGTGGATCGCCGCCGTCGGCGACGACGTTACCACACTCCTCTCCCGCGTGATCGACGAGAGCGGCTACGTCGAATTCTTGCGGCGCTCGCGCGAGGAAGACCGCGACGCACGCTTGGAAAACGTGCGCGAACTCGTCACCGTCAGCCAGGAGTTCGATGCGCTTTACGACGCGCGAGAGCTCGACGACGAAGAGGCCGACCTGCGACCCTTGCCGGCGTTCCTGGAACGTCTGGCCCTGGCCTCGGAGGTCGACGCACTCGACGAAAGTCGAGCCGTTGCGACATTGATGACGTTGCACACCTCGAAAGGCCTCGAATTCGACCACGTCGTTATCGTCGGCATGGAAGAAGGGTTGTTCCCTCATGTGCGTGCCACCGACCTGGGCGACCGCGGGATCTATGAGGAACGCCGTCTTTGCTACGTAGGGATCACCCGAGCACGCAAGACCCTGACCTTGACGCATGCGGTTTCCCGCCACCTCTACGGTTCCGTCCAATCGAATCCGCCCTCACGGTTCCTCGCGGAAATCCCCTCGTCGTTGACGCGGTACGAAGGCGACCCGCAACCGACTACTGATGACGGCGGTTGGAAACCCAGCCGGGCAACCAGGACGCCGCGAAGAGAAGCCGGAAACGACTGGGCGGAGTCGCCCGGATCGCCGAAGGCAACGACACCACCTAGAGGGTGGAGCTACACTGTAGGCATGAAGGAGGGTCACCCGATGGTCGGCGATGGGTCGACCTGCGGCG
>CAZJCO010000348.1:0-2867 GCA_964544375.1 uncultured Myxococcales bacterium | reverse complement strand
GCAATGACAAAGCAATCATCGATTCGAGCCAGCGGAGAGCCGAGCGCGTCCGCCGCGCGGCTAGACGACCAACTCGCCGCCGAACTGCGCTCGATTCGAGCGGGCGGGCTCGAGCGCCGACTGCGCCGGGTAGAAAGCGCGCAGGGCCCCGAGGTGACACTCGACGGGCGCCGCGTGCTGCTCTTCTGCTCGAACAATTATCTCGGCCTGGCCGAGCATCCCGACTTGGTCGAAGCGGCCCGCCGCGCAACCGAACGCTACGGCACCAGCGCCGTCTCTTCGCGCCTGATCTCGGGGCACATGCACCCGCACGCACGGCTCGAGCGCCGGATCGCGCGCTGGAAGGGCTGCGAGCGCGCCTTGGTGTTCTCGACCGGCTACCACGCCAACGTCGGCGTGATCTCGACGCTGGCCGCCCCCGGCGACTTGATCGTAAGCGATGAATTGAATCACGCGAGTATCATCGATGGCTGTCGCCTGTCACGCGCCGAAGTCGCGGTCTATCGACACGCAGACCTCGAGCAGCTCGGCGAGATCTTGAGCAGCTCGGCGGCACGCCGCGCGCGCCGCGTGCTGGTGGTCACCGAAAGCGTCTTTTCGATGGACGGCGATCTGGCTCCGCTTGCCGAGATCACGCGGCTGGCGCGCGAGGCCGGTGCCTCGGTAATGGTCGACGAAGCCCATGCGGCCGGCGTCTTCGGACCCGGCGGCGCCGGCCTGGCGGCGCAACTCGGGCTGACCGACGCGATCGACGTGCACGTCGGTACCTTGGGCAAAGCGCTGGCCAGCTTCGGCGCCTATGTCGCCGGCAGCTCCCGCTTGATCGAGCTGCTGATCAACAAGGCGCGGCCGTTCATCTTTACCACCGGATTGCCGCCGGCGGCGGCCGCGAGCGCTCATGCCGCGATCGATTTGATCGAGCGCCAGCCCGAGCGCGCCCGCCGTCTGCTCGGCTGCGCCAGCGCTCTAGCCACGCGCCTTCGCGCGGCCGGCGCGCGCGTGCCCCACGATCAGAGCCAGATCCTTCCAGTGATGATCGGCAAGGCCGACGACGCCGTCCGCGTCGCCGAGCGTCTGCTCGATCACGGGCTCTACGTGGCCGCGATCCGCCCGCCGACCGTGCCGCGAGGGACCTCGCGGCTGCGGCTGAGTTTGATGGCGACCCACAGCGACGAGCAAATCGAGCGCGCCGCCAAAGTCATCGGTGAGGTCCTGCCGGAGGCCCGCCTGTGACGGACTACGTCGGCGCCGACAGGCGCTATCTTTGGCATCCTTTTACCCAGGCCGAGGAGTGGGAAGCCTACGAGCCGATCGTCGTCGAGCGCGCCGATGGATTTTTTCTCGTCGACACCGAAGGACGCCGCTACCTCGACGGCGTCTCCTCGATTTGGTGCAACGTTCACGGCCACGGCCATCCGCGCATCACGCGGGCGATGCACGACCAACTCGACCGGGTTGCCCATTCCACGCTGCTCGGACTGAGCCACACGCCGGCCATCGAGTTGGCTCGCCGTCTGGTCGAGCTGACGCCCGAGCCGCTGTCGCGCGTGTTCTTTTCCGACTCCGGATCGACCGCCGTCGAAGTCGCCGTGCGCATGGCCTTTCAGTACTGGCGACAAGTAGGCCGCGGCGAGCGCACGCGTTTCATCACGCTGACCGATGCCTACCACGGCGACACGCTCGGCTCGGTCAGCCTGGGCTACTCCGAGCCTTTTCACATCGGTTACAAACCGATCACTTTCGAAGTACGCAAGACCCTGCCGCCCTTTCTCTGCCCGCCGATCGGGGGCCGCGGCGCCTGTGACGAGCGCGCGCTCGAAGCCGCCGGCGCCTGCGCCCTCGAGCAGCTCGAGCGTCTGCTTGAGCGCTATGGCGAACAAACCGCAGCCGTCGTCATCGAACCGCTGGTACAGGGCGCCGCCGGCATCTGGCCGCAACCGGCATCCTTCGTTCGCGGTGTGCGCGAGCTTTGCGACCGCTTCGGTGTGCTCCTGGTCTGCGACGAAGTTGCCACCGGCTTCGGGCGCACCGGAAGCATGTTCGCGGTCGAGCAGGCCGGCATCGCGCCCGACATCCTGTGTCTGGCCAAGGGACTCAGCGCCGGCTACCTGCCGCTGGCGGCCACCCTGGCCACCGAGAGCCTTTTCCATGCTTTTCGCGGCCGCTACTCAGACTACCGCACGCTGTTTCACGGCCATACCTACGGCGGCAACCCGCTGGGCTGCGCGGCCGCCCTGGCCAACCTCGACGTCTTCGCCGAAGAAGAGACCCTCGCGCGTGCGCGCCGCGGCGCCCAGGTGCTGACCGCCCTGCTCGACGAGTGGATCGCGCCGCTCAAACACACCGGGCCGGTCCGGCAGGTCGGCATGATGGTCGGCTTCGACATCCTCAGCGACGTCGCCGCCGGCCGGCCCTACCCGGCCGACGAGCGACGCGCCCACCGGGCCGTACTGGCCGCGCGCCGCGAGGGCGTGATCGTCCGCCCGCTGGCCGACACGATGGTGCTGATGCCCCCACTGACGATGCCCGAGGACTTGCTCGCGCGCCTGGTTCAGGCGACCGCGCACGCGGTCGCCGAAGTCACCAGCGGCGCCTGAAGCGCGTGGCCGGACGAATCTGCACAACTTGGCAGCCCCGTGCAAGAAAGTGGTCGCTCCGCGCCGCTCTGTTTGCAACACTGTAGCCGTAGATGGCAACCATGACCCGACACGGCGTGCTGGTCACCGGCACCGACACCGGTATCGGCAAGACCATGATTGCGCGAGCGGCGGCCGCCGCCCCGAGGCGCCGCGGCTTTCACGGTCGGGGCTCGCAAGCGGTTGGAATCTGCTGACCACCTCCTCCGCGGCGCCCGGCAGACGCCCAGC
>CAZJCO010000347.1:0-2896 GCA_964544375.1 uncultured Myxococcales bacterium | reverse complement strand
CTGATCGCACACGCCGATCACAGATACAGGCGCGTCGACTTCGTTGCGTGCCAACAAGCGTCGGGTGTTGCGCGCGATCGACTCGAAGTATCCGCGCATGAGCTCGGGCGTCGGCTTTCCCTGGTTCGCGAAATGCGTCATTTCGCTCTTGGCGAATACCGAACAACGTGCGGTAATCGGGATCGCCCTTGGCGCCGCGCCCGCAAGGCGGTCGGCTTCTTCAATCGTCAAGCCGAAACGTGAGGCCATCCGCAAGACGTTCTCGCCGGTTCCGGAAGAGCATTTGTCGTTTTCCAGATAATGGTAGTGAAAGCGCCGGCCGTTACCATTGCCCTCGCGCGAGCGTGCGAGTATGCCGTAACCGCGAGCACCGACGCTGACCAGGTTGAGCGTTCCTTCGATCTGCGGTTGTAGTTCGAGTGTGGCCTGTTGACAGGAGTCTTCGGGAAACGCGATGCCGGGCTCGCTGAGTTCCTCGGCATAGACGCCGGTGATGCCGAGAACGTCGCAACCGCCGACGTTTTGTTCTTGGTACCAAGTCGAGAAGGCCTGCAGCGGTTTGCCTTCGTGTTCGACGCAGGCCTCGTGTTCGATGCGTACCGCTCCGCTTTCGTCGATGGAGACGATCGCAAAACTCGCCGAAGCTTTGCCGAGGTCGCATCCGGCCGCCTTGGTCATGGGCGAGACTCCTTTTTCTTGGCTTGCATGTTGCTGAGCAGCAGCCGCAATGCGGTGCGGGCGGACTCGATTTGTTTTCGGCTCATGCCTTATCCGGTTACGCTGCCGAGGAAGCTCAGCATGGCCTGGTTGACCGCGCTGGCTTGTTCGACGTTGGCCAGGTGGCGCGCAGCGGGCACGACCAGCAGCCGGGCGCCCGGGATCCCTTCTTGAATCGTCCGGGCGGCGCTAACCGGCGTGCCCGGATCGTCTTCGCCCACGATCACGAGCGTTGGTACGCCGATCTCTCCCAGACGCCCGGTCAGGTGCAGCTGAGAAATCGCGTGACAGCAGCCGACGTAGCCCGCCACCGGCGTGGTTCGAATCATCGTCCGGATCGATTCGACCGCATCGCCGGCCGATGCGACGAATTCCGGAGTAAACCAGCGATCGATCGTCGGTTCGACCTGAGGCTCGAGCCCGCTTTGCAGGATGGCGTCGATGCGCTGCTTCCAACTGGCGTTCCAGGCTGCTTCATCGAGTTCGCCGCGGCCGCTGGCGGTATCGCACAGCAGCAAGGCAGAGAGCAGCTCCGGATTCGCGAGCGCTAGTGTCTGACCGATCATGCCGCCCATCGACAACCCTGCGAAGGCCGTGCGGGCGATTCCCAACTCCTGCAAGAGGGCGCGAACGTCTTCGGCCAGCATCTCGAGCGTATACGGGTCGGTCGGGGCTTGCGTGTCGCCGTGGCCGCGCGTGTCGTAGCGCAGGACGCGATAGTGCTCGCGGCATGCGGCGGCTTGCTCGTCCCAGACGTGGAGGTTCGCGCCAAGAGCGTGGCTGAAGGTGACGACCGGCGCGTCGTCAGGCCCTTCGAGGACGTAGTGGATATGGATTCCGTTGGCCAGAATGCGCGATTCCATCGCGATTGCCCCTGGCGACACCTCTCTGCCGCCTATTTCTTCGCGTAGTCGTAGAAACCGTGTCCCGTCTTGCGCCCGAGTAGGCCGGCCTCGACCATGCGGCACAGTAGTGGCGGTGCCGCGTAGAGGGGTTCTTTGAACTCTTCGTACATGGAATGGGCCACTGCCATCGTGGTGTCGAGACCGATCAGGTCGGCCAAAGCGAGCGGCCCCATCGGATGGGCGCAGCCTTTGACCATGCCGGCATCGATGTCTTCTTTCGTCGCAAAGCCGGATTCGAACATGCGAATTGCCGAAAGAATGTACGGAATAAGCAGTGCGTTGACGATGAAGCCGGCGCGATCCTTGGATCGTACGACGTGCTTTCCGAGCTGTTGGTCGGCGAAGCGAGTGGCCCGCTCGACTGTCTCGGCGCTGGTCATCAGGGAAGTGACGAGCTCGAGCAGGTCGAGTACCGGCACCGGGTTGAAGAAGTGCAGACCACACACCTGCGCGGGGCGCTGGGTCTCCACGCCTAGCTTCATGATCGGGATCGAAGATGTGTTCGAGGCCAGGATCGCGTTTTCGTCTTGAACGATTCGGTCGAGTTGACGGAAGACGTCGGTTTTTACCGTCTCGTTTTCGAATACCGCCTCGATCACGATTTCACGATCGGCCAAGGCTTCGAGATCCGTAACGAAGCTCAGCCTGGAAAACGCCGCATCGGCTTCCGACGCGGCAATCTTGTCCGCTTTGACTCCCCGTTCGAGCGAGCGCTCGATGCGTTCTCGGCCTTTCTGCATTGCCGCGTCGTCGCACTCGCGCACGATGACCTCGAGACCGCGCCGGGCTGCCACCTCGGCAATACCCGATCCCATTAGCCCGCAACCGACGACTCCTAACTTGTTGAACGACATGGCTGTTTTCGATCCCCCCGACTCTAGATTGCCGAACGGCCGGTTTCGGCGACCGGCAACGCCAGAGCAGCCTAGCGCCGGCGGCCTTACGAATCGAGTCGACTACGCCGCTGTGGCGGGAATACGTCTTTTTACGCCAATGGTCTTGACGGCGGCTGCAAATCGAATTCCATGCTGAACGCTAAGGCATCTGTTGCGTGTCGAGCCGGAGGCGACTGCGCCAAACCGCGCCGTGGTCAGCAGCCGAGGATCGCCGCTTGGGCCCATGCGGGGGGGCGCTTCCCGCGTGCTGGTCCGGTGTCGCAGACGCGCGGCGCGCAGGGCCGCAGACTGTTAGATGAGAAGATACCCGCGAAAACCCCCATACGGGGGGGCGCTCATGTTGGCTCTCGTGCTGGCTGCCGCCGGTGCTCGCGCGCA
>CAZJCO010000346.1:0-2909 GCA_964544375.1 uncultured Myxococcales bacterium | reverse complement strand
CCAAGTTCTGAGCGTCTCTACTACATATCCTCGCTCCATGCGATCTATCTGCGTCTCTACCTCGTGCGCGCTCCGCCCTCCGGCCCCTCCGGCATCGTCGATCCTGCGGGGCGTATTCTCGCGCGCAGTCAGCCGTTCTCCCGTGACTTCGTCCGTGGATCGATCGCCCCGCACTTCGGCCAAACCGTCTACGCCCGCGTCGGCGATCTTTTTGCCTGGCTGTGCCTGCTGGCAGTCGTCGGATGCATACTGGACGGCTGGTACCGGAAGAAACGAGCGTCGTGATCTCGAGTCCACGCAAGCACTCGCTTCGATGGCAACGCCTCTTAGGGGCCGTGCTCGACCGACTGGACGCACCGCCGCTGCGCGTCTTACTGTGGAACGGCGAGGAGATTCGCACGGGCCAAGCGCCGATCGCGACCGTGCGGATTCACGACCGAAGAACCCTCGTCAAGCTCCTTCTCGATCCGGAGCTAGAGTTCGGCGAGGCCTACGCGCGCGGTAGTCTTTCGATAGACGGCGACCTGCTGGCTCTGCTCGAAGCTACGGCCGAGCGCTCCGAGATGAAGCCGAGCCTGCGCTCGCGCCTCTCGGCGGCCCTCGGGTTCTACGACAGAAGCATTGGGGCAGCGCGATCCGGGCAAAACGCCCGGCACCACTACGAACTCGGCGAGGAGTTCTACCGGGCCTGGCTCGACGAAAGCATGACGTACTCCTGCGCCTTTGCCGAGCGGCCCGAGGTGACGCTCGAACAAGCGCAGGCGGCCAAGATGAGCCTGATCTGCGACAAGCTCGAACTCACACCTGGCCAAGAAGTCATCGAAGCGGGCAGCGGTTGGGGCGCCCTGGCCCTTTATATGGCCGAGCACCGAGGCGTTCGCGTGCGCGCCTACAACGTCTCGACAGAGCAGGTCGCCTTCGCTCGCGCTCGCGCTCGCGCTCGCGGCCTCGATGATCGCGTCACCTTTTTCGAAGAAGACTATCGCTGCATTGCAGGCCGCTGCGATGCCTTCGTTTGCGTCGGCATGCTCGAACACGTCGGCCGCGCAAATTACGCACGATTCGGCGGCGTCGTCGCACGCTGCCTGGCTCCCGGTGGCCGAGGCCTGCTGCACTTCATCGGACGAAGCAAACCGTTGGCGATGAACCGCTGGATTCGCAGGCGAATCTTTCCCGGCGGCCATGCTCCGGCGCTCAGCGAAGCCCTACGAGCGCTCGAACCGAACGGCCTCACGGTCGTCGGTATCGAGAATCTGCGACCGCACTATGCCTGGACGCTCGAGCGTTGGTTGGAGCGTTACGAACGGGCTTCACCCACGCTCGTAGAGCGTTTCGGCGAAACGCTCGTGCGGACCTGGCGACTCTACCTCAGCAGCGCGGCCGCGTCCTACCGCAGCGGCTGGTTGGAGCTCTACCAGATCGTCTTCACGCACGCGCGCGCCGGCGCCTTCCCACGGGTCAATCGACCTTCTTGGTCGCCGGGTGCACAAAGCACTGCCCGCCGATCGCTGCAGTGAAGTCCGTCAGCGCCGCCGCCTGGTCGGCCGCAGCAGCCGTAAACCAACGTTTCGACTTGACCACGATCAGGAACTCGCCGGGATTCTTTTTTTCGTGCGATCCCTTCCTGAGAGTGGGCGCATCCTCCCCACGGGCGCGGCAACCCTCTCAGTTCGAAAACGTCCGAGTCAACGCACAGAAAAACTAGGCAGAGATCGGGCTTGTCACCCCCCAAGTGCGCCGTGCTCGGCCGGAATATCGCCCGCTGCGCGCCGCGTCGTTCGGCGCAGACGCTCGCTCAAGATGCGCGCGAGGTTTTCGTAGACGCGTACCGCCGTACCCGGGAAGCGCCGCCCCAAGCGCTCTAGCTCGGCGTTGCCCAAGGCGAGAATTTCCGAAGGTTCCTCGGCCATCACGTCGGCCGATCGCTCGCCCTGCTCAACCAGGGCCATCTCCCCAAAAATGTCTCCCGGCAGAAGCTGCGCCAACACCTGGTAATTGCCCGCGTGTGCGCGAAGCACCGAAAGGCGGCCCGAAACAACCATGTACATGTCGCGTTCACCCACTCCGCCCTCTCGCACGGCGTATTCGCCGGCGGCCAGGCGCTTGAGCCGACCGAGCAGCACGACCTTGCGTGCCTGCCATCGCGACAGCCCCTTGAACAAAGGAGTGTCGAGCAAATTGGCGTTCAACTTGAGCAACACGACGTTCCAAAGCGTCACCAGACGCGTGGAGACCATCAGCATCGGAGTGATCGTCAAGTCGCTGCTCATCGCGACGAGCATCGTCAGGGCCGAAAGCAAACCGAATTGGGCGATCGGCACGAAGGAAGATCCGCCGAGAACTGCGAATCCGGCAGCAACGGCAATTGAAGTCGCGATAATCGCCCGACCCTCGGAGTGCAGGGTGCTCAGCATCGCCGGGATTTGCTCGTGTTGCCGGTCGAGCTCGGCGCTGTTGCGAGCCATGTAGTGCACCGTATCGTCGACCGCAATACCGACGGCGATCGCCGCGATCATCGCCGTTCCCACACTGAGCGGCACGCCCAGGAATCCCATGACACCGACGATGAACGCAATCGGCAGCAAGTTGGGAATCATCGACAAGAGACCGGCCTTGAGCGACATGAAGAACAACGCGTTGACCGCACTCACCACGAGAACCGTATAGGCCAGGCCGCCAACCATGCTCGAGGCCAGACGGTCGGCGGCGTCGTTGAGCAGCAGGGTCTCTCCGGTGAAACGAACCTTGAGGTCTTCAGGAAACGTGCTTGCGGTATAGTCGCGCAGTTCTTCGATGAGCGCGTTGACGCCGGTAGTACTTGAGATTCTGTGCCTGACGACGACGTTTGCGGAAGTGTAATCGTAATCGGCATACCGTGCGACGTCGCCCTCGTATAGCAGGCGCCACGT
>CAZJCO010000345.1:0-2914 GCA_964544375.1 uncultured Myxococcales bacterium | reverse complement strand
CCCTGCGGAACGAACTTCTTCCGCATCCAGGGCCCGCCCGGCTCAGACCTCGACGGCCTCGGCAACAGCATGGTGGAGACCGACCGGTTCGTCGTGCTGGGCCAGATCGGCGCCGGAACCGTGGATTCGCCGCCGGCGTTGGGGACTGGCAGGCTGCCGGAGTAGCTAACGAGGCGACGCCCACGAGCACCACGACAACAGGGGCAAGAGACCACGGGCGTTTCGTCCTGCTCATTTCGATTCTCCATTGTTCAAAATGGTGATCAACTCGTTCAAGTTGCGGATGACGTGGTCCGCCTGCTCCGCCGCTCCCGGCATGACGGCGCCCCCTCCCCACACCGCCCAAACCACGCCGGCGCACCGCCGCCCGCAAGGGAGCCACACCCTGCTGCAGTTCGTCATCGCGCGCGCGCCCCTCTCCGGCTTCTACGGCCATCCTTTCGACCTCGCGCCGCAATGCGGCAAGCGAGGCCCCGTCGGCCAAACCGATGAGCCGAATAAAGCCGCGCGCCAACTCGGGCGCACCGACCGATGCAAAAAGACTGGTCAAGCCGACACCCGACAGGCCACGCATCAGCAGTTCGCCGAGCCTGCTGGCGGAGTCTTGATCCGTCCGCTCGAGCAAAATCCCGGCCTCCCGTTCGAGGCCTCGAAGAATGTCCGCCAAGCTCCGTAAGGATTTACCGAAACCCGGGGACCCGTAACCAACATCCGCCATGCCCACACCCCTACTTCCGCCACCTGATCACCACGGCACCGTTTCACAGCACCGAACCACCATACTATTCGACGAACGATCGAGGCAAACCAACAGCGTACAGATTCTGCACGTCGTGACACGATTTTACAGCAGAGAATCAGTCGGATAGCTCGCGCAGCAGGCGCACCATCCGGTGTACCGCACGCCTGAGTTCGGCCTCGCCTACGCGCTCGTCGGGACCGTGCAACGTCTCGCGCTGCTCGGCGTCGACTTGCAGCGGGACGAATCCGTAAGCGGCCATTCCTGCTTCGCGGAAGTAGTGGCTGTCGGTAAAACCGGCCAATAACCCCGGCAGGACGACGGCGCCCCCGGCCTCCTTGGCCGCCACGGCTTCGATCGCTTTGGTCAGATCGTTGTTCAAGGACGACTGCGAGGAGGGAAACGCAACCGGGGTCGTTTCGACTCGAACGTTTTCGCCGCCGATGCGTTTTCGCACGTCGCCGAGAAACGCCTCACAACGATGCCCCGGCAGCAAACGACTATCGACTTCGGCAACCGCCTCGGCCGGAATGATGTTCGTCTTCGGACTCGCCTGGAGAACCGTCGGCGTGATGCTGTCGCTTACCAGCGCCGCGTTCGCCGGATTGCTCAAAAACCACCCGCGGAACTCGGGATCCTCCAGCGACCGCTCTAACTGCCGGTACTGCCGGGCGTGCTGTTGGTCGAGTACGGCATAGGCGGCGAAATAGCCGGCCACCACTGGCCCTACTTCGAGCGGCCGCTCCCACTCGATCAGGTGACTGAGGGCGCGTACCAGGCGTGTAACGGCGGTCTCGGCGGCAGGTTTCGAGGCATGCCCCGGGGTGCCGCTAGCCACCACCCGGAACCAACATGGTCCCTTCTCGGCGACGCTTAGGTCGAACAGCAATCGGCCGTCCGGCGCCGCCCGCACGAAGCCGCCTTCGTTGAGGACGTACTCGGCATCACCGAACAAGTCGAGATGATTCTCGACCATCCATCCCGCCCCCAGGCGGCCGCCCATTTCTTCATCGGCAGTCGCCAGTAAAATGACGTCGCGACCGAGCTGGACGCCGGAGCGCTTGATCGCGATCATCGCGGCCAGTTCGGTAGTGCCGACCCCCTTCGCGTCGAGAGCGCCGCGGCCCCAAACCGCACCACCGGCGCGCACTCCAGCAAAGGGGTCGTGGCGCCAGCGCCCGGCGTCGGCCGTCACGACATCGATATGGCTAAGAAGGATGATCGGACGCGCACGTCCGCTCCCGCGGAGCCGTGCGTAGAGGTTGCCCCGTCCCGGTGCCGATTCGAAGACCTGGGCCTCGATACCTTCGCTCTCGAGTACGTCGGCCAAGAAGCGGGCGCCGGCAGCCTCGTTTCCCGGAGGATTGCGCGTATCGATCGCGATGTACCGCGAGAGAAGGTCGGGGGCCATCTCGGCGACTTGCTCGACGATCGGGTCCGGCATCGCTCGACCGACGGTGCTCGTGGGGCTCTGAGCCGTCGTAGTCGTCGCGAAGGCGACGACGCCCGAGATCGTCAGGATGGCCAGCACTCTGAGCGAAGGTTGGTACATCGGTTCCAGCTCCTCTATCGCCTGGTTAGCTCAGGCACACGACCAATACGAAAACGGCGAGTTCTCCTGCTAGGCTTCGCCACTGGCCTCCACGGGTCGTAGTTTCCCGGCGACAGCGTAGATTTCCGAACTTCCCTTACGACTCGACCCCGGACGATGCACCACGACGCTCGCAAACGATCCGCGTAGCAGCGCCAGGGCCTCTTGTTGCACCCGGTCAAATAGCTTGATCACGGCTCTGCCGTCCTTCGACAAGACCTTGGCGGCAACGCCAACGGCGGTTTCGATCAGCTCCATCTGGCGCGCGGCGTCGGCCAAGCGGACTCCGCTCAACTTCGGGGCCATGTCGGAAAGCAGCAGATCCGCGGGGCGGTCGAGGACCTCGAGCAGACGCGCGGGCAGCCGAGCTTCGCGTGCGTCGCTCTGAATCACCCACACGTTGGCCAAACCAAACTCTTTCGGGGCCTGCACGTCGACGCCAACAACGCGACCGCGAGCACCGACCGCTGCGGCCGCGATCTGAAGCCAGCCCCCCGGCCAACAGCCCAGTTCGACGACACGCATGCCCGGACGCAAGAGCCGAAATCGCCGATCGAGATCCTCGAGCTTGACTGCCGCCCGCG
>CAZJCO010000344.1:0-2915 GCA_964544375.1 uncultured Myxococcales bacterium | reverse complement strand
CTCGAACCCGGCGAGCGTGTTCTCGGGCTCGAGGCCTCGCGCGCCGCGGTGCCCAAAGGCGTATGGATGCGTAATTTTCAGCGTACGGTTATCGAGGCCCATCCGGACTTGCCCAATCGTACAGTGGTCAGTGTGCTTTACGGCGGGTGCGGGCGCGCCGAGGCAAGCGGAGAGACGGGGGCCGCGCAAGGCGCCGGGGGGCGGGCGGCCGATGGCTTCGAGGCCTTTTCCTGCCGCCGGCCCGGTCCGGTACGGCGCGAGCCGTTCGAAGCCTTTTTGCGGGCCCTTCCGAAGGCGGTCTTCCGCGCCAAGGGGTTCGTGCGGATCGCCGAAAATCCGTGGATTTGTTTATTCAACGTTACCTGTGGGCGTTGCGAACTGAACTGGGTAAAATTAAAGGATGATATCGGTGGTGTTCAAGCGGTCTTCGTCGGCCAGGACTTGGGCCGCGTGAGAGATCGAATCGAGCGGGATCTGAGCGCCTGCTGCGGGAACGGATGATGGCGCCCGAAAGCCCCAACGATGACCGGAAACGTGAGAGTGCGAAGCGGAACGCCGCCGGTGGCTTCGACGCTGCAGTTCTGGCGTCCGGTAAAGTGTCGGCCGATGATTTACGCAAGATCCGGCGTCTCTCGGCCGAGAAAGGCGAGCGGATGGACCGCATGTTGGTCGAGCTCGGCTTTCTCTCCGAAGACGACCTGCTTCCGCTGCTAGCACGGTTCCACGGCGTTGAATTGCTAGACGCTGGAGAAATCCCGGATTCTCCGCCGGTGGTCGAACAGTTGACCGTCGAGTTCATGCGATCGGCGCGAATTCTTCCGATCCGTACCGACAACGGCAGCATCGTGTTGGCGATGGCCGATCCCGGGGACACAGCGGCGATCGAGAACGTCGAGTTCGTCACCGGAAAACAGGTGCGTCCGGTGTTGGTGCGCGGGCGCGATTTGATGGAACGCTTCGAGAGCCTGTTCGGCGGAGTCGACGATGCCGTTGCCGGCCAAGAGGGCGGCGTCGAGGTTCTCAAGGAGGACGAAGAGGACGTCGAACACCTGCGCGACATGGCCAGCGAAGCGCCGGTGATCCGCTTGGTAAACCACATCCTGGCGCGCGCGGTCGAGCAGCGTGCTTCGGACATCCACGTCGAACCGTTCGAAAACGAGCTGCGCGTGCGCTACCGCATCGACGGCGTGTTGCACGACGTCGACTCGCCGCCGCGCAATCTCACGGCAGCCGTCATCTCTCGAATCAAGCTGATGGCGAAGCTCAACATTGCCGAGCGGCGTTTGCCACAGGACGGTCGCATCAAGGTTCGGCTGGTCGGGCGCGAGATCGATCTGCGTGTTTCGAGTCTGCCAACGCTCTACGGCGAGAGCGTGGTCCTGCGTATTTTGGATCGTTCAAGTATCGTCGTGGACTTGATGCGACTCGGGATGCCGGAGGACACGCTCGGGACCTTCGGCAAGATGATCGAACAGCCGCACGGTCTGCTGCTGGTGACGGGCCCAACCGGTTCAGGGAAGACCACGACGCTCTACGGTGCGCTCGACAAGATCAATTCACCAGAGAAGAAGATCATTACGATCGAGGATCCGGTCGAGTACCAATTGCGTGGCGTCAACCAGATCCACGTGCGCTCGCAAATCGGGCTGAGCTTCGCCAGCGGACTGCGTTCGATCGTGCGTCAAGATCCTGACGTCATCATGGTCGGAGAGATTCGCGACGCCGAAACCGCGGAGATTGCGATTCAGGCGGCCCTGACAGGTCACTTGGTGTTTTCGACCCTGCATACGAACGATGCCTCGGGTGCGATCTCTCGACTCCTCGATATGGGAGTTGAAGACTACCTGCTGGCGTCTTCTCTGCTCGGCGTGCTCGCGCAGCGTCTGGTGCGGCAGCTCTGCAACGAGTGTCGCCGTCAAGTCGAAGCCGGTCCGGATCTGCTCCACGAACTTGGTTCGGGAGGAAACGGTGAGCGGCCGACGGTGTACGAGAGGGGCGGGTGTAAAGAGTGCGCCGGAACCGGTTTCCGCGGTCGGACGGGGATCTACGAGTTGCTCGAAATGGACGAACGGTTGCGCAAATTGACTCTCGCCCGGGCCCCGGCCGATCAGTTCAAGGCGGCGGCGGTGGAGGGGGGAATGCGGACTCTGCGCGACGACGGTTGGCGCAAAGTAGCGGCCGGCGTTACGGCGGTCGCCGAGGTGTTGCGGGTTACGCAGGACGAGGCGTGACGAAGTGCACCGCGATCGTTCCGGCCTACCTGGCCGCTGCGACCCTCAGGCGAACGCTCGACAGCCTCACGCGTCTCAACGGCGAGACGGTCGAGCAGGTGCTGGTCGTTTGTTCCGACGCCGAAAGCCTTGCAGCCGCCAAGGAGTTTCCGGCCGTACGGCCGATTGCCTGTGAGCGCCGACTCAGCGCCGGTTCCGCGCGCAACTGGGGTGCATCCCTGAGCGACAGCGAGTTGCTGTTGTTCGTCGATGCCGATTGCGAGTTGCCGCGTGGAGCAGCGGCCCGGCTCGTCGCCAGACTCGAAGAGCGCGATGCCGGGGCAGTGGGCGCCAGTATTGCGAACGCCGGCTGCGGTGCAGGCGCCGGCGTTCGTCATTTGCTCGAATTCAAGGACTACGAACCGCGCAGGCGCCGACCGCTGCAGTGGATGCTGCCCTCGACCGCCTTGTTGTGTCGTCGACGGGTGTTTGACCGCGCCGGCGGCTTTCCGGACCTGTGGCCGGGGGAAGATCTCGTCTTTGCCTATCGCTTGGCTCGCCTCGGCGTCCGTGTGGACAAGGCGGACCAGGTCGTCGTGCGCCATCATCCGCCGCGGGGCATTGCCTCATTGCTGAACCACCAGAGGCGCATGCGGGCGACCTCGGCGGGTGCGGCTCGTCCTCGCGGCATATACCACCGCGCAG
>CAZJCO010000343.1:0-2922 GCA_964544375.1 uncultured Myxococcales bacterium | reverse complement strand
GCCGATGCTCTGGATCCGCTCACACACTCAGACGCGCACCGCCTTCTCCACAGTCGGCGGTCCCAACCACGCTCCGGTAGCGGCCACCGAGGGCCTGCTCGCGATTCTCGACGACGAGGAACTCCACGGCGTGATGGCGCACGAACTGGCCCACGTCGCGCACCGGGATATTCTGATTCAGTCGGTTGCCGCGACCATCGGTGCGGCGGTGATGATGCTCGCGAACATGGCGCGTTGGGCAGCGATTTTCGGCGGCGGTCGCAACGACCGCGACGGCGGCGGCCCCTGGGCCCTGCTAGCCACCGCGATCGTCGCTCCGCTGGCTGCGATGATCATCCAAGCGGCGATCTCGCGCTCACGCGAGTTCGCCGCCGACGAAGGCGGTGCCAAGATCGCCGGAACACCGCATGGCCTCGCCGAGGCGCTGCGTAAGATAGAAGCGGCAGTCCGCCGGGTTCCGCTGGAGGCCAATCCGGCGACCGCTCATCTGTTCATCATGCAGCCGTTTTCGGGCAAGCGTGGAATGCTCTCGCTGTTCAGCACGCACCCGCCGACCGAAGAGCGCATCCGTCGATTGATGCGCGTCGGATAATCGCTTTCACTCGACGCTAACGATCGCCGGCGGCAGCGCGGCGATGCCAGGTGGAAGAGTGGCATATCCAAAAATCAAGTCGCCGAACGTGCGCAGTCGCGGAGGCAATTGCTCGAGCATGATGCCGCTGCGCAGGTTGAGCAGCCGTTGGATCCAGCTTGCCCGGCCGGGCAGGTAACGGATCGAGGCGCTCTCGGTGTCGGCGATTCCGGCTTCGCTTGCGGCCAAGCGGACAGCGTCGCCGAGCCCCCCGAGGGCGTCGATCAGGCCGGCCGACAGCGCCTGCCTGCCGGTCCAGACCCGGCCTCCGCCGAGGCGATCGATTTCTTCGGCGGTCTTGTTGCGACTCTGGGCGACGCGATCCAGAAAACGATGGTAGATTCCGTTCATCTGCGAACGCAGCAAGGCCCGTTCGTCGTCGTCGAAGGGCTTGTCGATGTCCATCAAGCGGGCGTATCGCCCGCGTTGCAGCGCGGCAGTTCCGATGTCGAGACGCTCGAGCAGTGCCGATACGTTCGGCTTGAACAGCACCACGCCGATCGATCCGGTTAGCGTGCCCGGTTCGGCGACGATGCGATCGGCGCCGGCGGCGATGTAGTAGCCACCGGACGCTGCGAGATCGCCGAGGGAGGCGACCACCGGCTTCTTACTCGCAGCCCTTCGCATCGCGTGCCAGATCTCGTCGGCCGCGCGCGCCGATCCGCCGGGGCTGTCGATGCGGACGACGATGGCACGCAGTTCCTCGTCGTCCGCGGCGTCGTCGAGTGCTTCGGACAAAACGCGCGAGCCGACGGTCATGCCGAGTACGCTGCGTTTGCCGCCCGCGCCGCCGACGATCGTGCCGGCAATGTTTACGACGGCGATCTTCGGCCCGCGATGCATGCCCAGCGAACGCGCGGAGACCCGCTGGTATTCGGATTCTCGGACTACCGGCACCGGGCTGCCGCCGCCGAGCTCGCGGCGGAGTTCGTCGAAGAAGACGACCTCGTCGGCAAGCCCGGATTCGACGAACTCGCCCGGCGAACTCGGGCAGGCATCGATCACGTCGGAGACTTCGTTCGACGATAGACCGCGGTCTTCGGCAATCGCCGCCGTCAGCTCGGCGTTGATGTCGTCGAGGATGGAGTTCGCCATCTCTCGGTGCGCCGGGCTCATCGCGCGCCGCCCGAGCATGTCGCCGAAGGTCTTGTACTCTCGGATCTGCTCGACTTCCATGGTGACGCCGAGATGCTGCCACAGCCCACCGAGGAAGTAGTAATGCGCCGAGAGACCGTTCAAGGTGAAGACCGAGGCCGGCGTCAATGCGATGCGCTCGGCGGCCGAGGCGACGTAGTATTCCTTGTTTGCGCCGAACAGTTCACTGTCGACGTGAGCCACCACCTGCTTGCCGGACGCTTGCACGGCGGCCAGAGCGTCACGAATCTCGCGGGCGCGACTCCAGCCAACGTCGAGGTGTCCGATTCGCACGATCACGCCGGCAATGCGTGAGTCTCGGCGCGCTTTCGCCAGGTTGTCGAGCAGGTCGACGAACGCTTTGCGCTCTTCGAGCAGGCGGCCGACGATGCCGGAAGGCGCGCCTTCGGCAAAACTGCCTTGGAGGTCGACGTCCAAATAACTTCCGGGATCGACCCTCGGCGCCGACCGACGGGCGACCAAGATCGCGCCTACGATCGCGAACAGGATCACCGCGAGAATCCATTTACGCCTTCGCCGTCTTGCCACCGTTTGCTCCTGCTCGTCTGCCGCCGAATCGCGTGACCTCGGGGGTCGTCGCCAGCGGGCTGCGTGGTTATCGCTAACAAGCAGCCTCTCGCTTGGCAAAAGCCTCCTGTGCGGTTGCGCCGCGGGCTTGCCCGCGTCAGGGTCTGCTTCGATTCGTCATGCGCACGCTGGAAATTTGGGACGGGGGAGAAGAGGAGGCGCTCACCGGCTTTGCCCGCGACGGTCGCGCCGAGGCTCTGGTGGCCGCGCAGCCGGGCGGTGAGCGCGCGATCTGGCGCCTGTGGCGTCGCCCGCGAGCGGCACTTTCTCTGGGCCGCTACCATCGCCTCGCCGAAGGCCGCCAGGGGCTCGAACAGCGCGCGAGACGCCGCACGAGCGCGCCTGTGGGGCCGCTGCGCTGGCGTGCTCTCCAGGATCCGGAGCCGGGGCTTTTCCTGACGCGGGATCCTGCCGATCAGTTCGTATCGTCCGACAGCTTCGCAGGCTTCGAGCCGATCAATGCTGTCGGTTCGGACGGGAGTGTCACTGCCGCGCTCGCAATTCTGTGTGTTCAGACGAATTGCTGAATGACAGCCTAACACCCGACGCGACTGTTTCAATTCCCCGCT
>CAZJCO010000342.1:0-2926 GCA_964544375.1 uncultured Myxococcales bacterium | reverse complement strand
CGCTACAAACGTCTCGGTCTACTTGCCGAACAACGCGAAGGACCGAGCGATCAGAGCTTTCACACGCGGCTGCCGGGAGCGAGGTGTCTGGGCAGAGCGTATCGCTGGCTACGCAGGTGCCTTCGTCGCATCGTGCGACCGTCGCCGGATCTCCGTCGTCGCAGGAAGTTCCCGTCTGTTTGACGTGGACGCAATCGCCGGTTGCCGTGTCACAGGAGTCCGCGGTGCAGTCGTTATCGTCGCTGCAGTCGACCTTTCCCTCCGGGTTTCGTACGCACAGTCCCATCGCGCAACGACCGGGCAGGCGGCAGGCGCTGGGCTGTGAGCAGGGAGTGCCGATTGGCGCGTAGCGACAGGACTCGGTGCAGCAAGGGCCACCGTCACACTGTTCGCCTGGCTCGACGAATCCGTTGCCGCATCGGGGTGAAGCGGCCGCGAGCGGTGAGCCCCGGAGCCGCAGTGCGGCTGGACCCGGCAGGCCGATCGAGACGTTTATGGCCGCCGATGCCGTCTCGGGAACGCAGGTAAGTCCGACGTAAGTCAAGTACGAGCTTCCGTCGGCAGGGGCGGGCGATCCGCTTCGTCTAATGAGATTCTCGAAGCAAGGTCGGTTTGTCAGGATGCAGGTTCCCTGCGTTGTGTTGCAGTCGCCGTCCGATCGGCAAGGCTGATACGCGGCCAAGGAGCAGCTGCCGACGCGAGGCGTATCGCTTGCCCGGGTACAGGGCCCACCGTCCCCAAGAGCGCAGCACTCTTCCGCGTGGGTAACGCCACAGAGCAGCCCGGAGCAGGCATTCGGCGCACGCTGTGGCGGGGCATCAACCTGGTTTCCCGATACGCAGTGATCCGGTGGGGAGCATTCCGTGTCGGCGAAGCAGGGTTGACCTGGGTCTCCACCGCAATAGCCACAGTGGCAGTACACTCCGCAAGATGCGGGGATGTCCGGAGCCGAAACGCAACGATTGGTGCCGGTGCACTCGGAGTCGTTTAGGCAGTGCAGACTAGGGTCGTTTTCGCAGCGTTTGCAGTCCGCGTTCGTCGAACAAGCAGAGAAGTCATCGAGGCATACGCTAGGGCCGTTGTCGGGATGCAGCGCATCGTAAGGTGCGCCGCAAGGCAACTTTGCGCGAGCCGAGACGGACCGAGTGGTCAACTCACGAATTCTAAGGGAGATTCCCGGTCCCGA
This sequence comes from uncultured Myxococcales bacterium, assembly GCA_964544375.1. Classification (GTDB taxonomy): domain Bacteria; phylum Desulfobacterota; class Binatia; order UBA1149; family SPBQ01; genus CAZQYE01. Next base: position 1,740 of record CAZJCO010000342.1, on the reverse strand, counting down.
AATGTTTGCATGCGGATTGGGAGGACAGTCGTAGGAAACCCCTCCGAAGGTTGGTGAGACGCCGCTGACCAGACAGGGTGAACCGCTGTTGGGTCCGCCGAGGCATACGAACTGATCGCCGATCTTCGGATCTTGCGCGCGTTCACCGCACACCGGGCAAGGATGCTCGCGTGTGAAGCCGAGGTGGACCCTTCGGCGTAGCGAGAGGCTCAAGGAGCTGTGGCCGGAGGAGAAGTCGTAGCTTCCCGTCACATCGCGTTCGAAGATATTCGTAACGCAAACGGGGACTCCGTCTGCCGTACTCGGGGTCGGCGGTGCAGCAAGGTGGACGCACTCGCTGGAGCCACAGTCGGCGTTGGTATTGCACTGATCCATCGTCTGAAGGCAACGTCGCATGTTGCTTGGACCGGACAGTTCACAGACGTTTTCAACCAGTGGATCGCAGGTAGAAAGACAGTTCGCTCCGGCGCAATCGGCGTTTGACCTGCAGGGTTCGCCCGTTCCGGCGCAACGACGAACCGCCATCAACGTGACCATACTGCCGGCGGGAAAGGATTTGTTCCAATCCGTTCCGTTCCAGCCGAGGTCGATCTCGTCGGGAAGCAGAACCATCGCCGGGGTATCTGCGAGAACGTCGGATGGTCGAGAGACCGGACCAAAGATGCTCAGACCAAGAAGGAGGATCGCCGTGGTTCGTGTTGTCCATTGCATCGGCCACTTCCTCAGGCTGAGCGCCGTACTCACTCACAGCACTACACTTCTTGGCGCCAAATTGTCAAGAAGGAATGAAACTCCTTGGATAATGTGCAGCAGGGCAGCGAGCTTGTGTTCGAAGTCGGTCTTAGGCGTGCTGGCTGCTGACCGATACCACCTCGCCGGTCATGTAGGACGAGTAATCGCTCGCGAGGAACACCATCACGTTGGCGACTTCCCAGGGCTCGGCGCCGCGGCCGAAGGCTTCTCGTTCGGTGAGCTTGTCGAGCAATCCGTCGGGCATCACCTTGGTCAAGAACTTGTGCGGCGCTAGCGACGGCGCGACCGCGTTGATTCGTACGCCGTGCGGCGCGGCTTCGATTGCCGCGCAGCGGGTGAGCGCCATCACGCCGGCCTTGGCGGCGGCGTAGTGGGACTGGCCCGCCTGCGCGCGCCAACCGAGGACGGATGCGTTGTTGACGATCACGCCCGCGCCGCGCGCGAACATGTGGGCGAGCGTGGCGCGCGTCATCCGGAAGGTGCCGTTCAAGGTAACGTCGATGACCGTGTTCCACTGCTCGTCGGTCATCTCGACGACATTGGCCGTGCCACCGAGGCCTGCGTTGTTGATGAGCACGTCGATGCGTCCGAGTTCGGCGACGGCCGCCTCGACCAGCGCGCGGACTTCGTCGTCCTCGCACACGTTGCAGGGTTTGGCCGGCGGCCGCTTGCCCGTGAGGCGCTTGAGTTCCGCGGTGGCCTCACCGAGACGACGCTCGTGCGCATCGCTCAGCATGACCGAGGCGCCTTCCTCGGCCGCGCGCCGGGCGGCGGCAAAGCCGATGCCGGTGCCGGCGGCGGCGGTGATCAGCACGGTCTTTCCTTCGAGTAGGCCGTGTCCTTTTATATATGGTGGTGCCTCAACGCCCATTGGCTCGTTCCTCGTCCTCGTTGGCCGCGGCTCGCCCCCGGCTCCGGGCGTGGCCGGTCGCCCGGCCTCCGCCGCCGAGCCGTACCCTCGTTTGTTGTCCCCCCCGCCGGGTCACC
>CAZJCO010000341.1:0-2926 GCA_964544375.1 uncultured Myxococcales bacterium | reverse complement strand
ACGAGGGCGCCGTCACGCGTGCGACCACGGTGCGGGCGCCGGGACGGGCGCCGTAGACCACCAGGCCCATCGCAACGAACACGGCAATCAGCGCGAGCATGAAGAGGACGTAAACGACCAGGTTGGCCGGGGGCCCACCGGCCTCCAGCCCGCGCACGCCAAAGGTCGCGGCCAAAACTGCGGCTGCCAGGTTTCCGTAGGCCGTGACCATCAGGGCCCAGACAAGAACCGCATGGCGCCGTGTGTCGAGTACCAGGCGCCGGGAAACCGCCGCCACGGCAAGCAACAGCATACCGTTGAGCAGCCCTTCGAGGTGGGCCATGCTCCAGGCCCTTGGCTCGCCGCTGATCGTCCCGGTCTGCACCAGGGCGTAGGGAAAGCCAGCGAGAAGGCCGAGAAGAACGACGATCGCTCCGTGAAAAACCAGTTGTTGCCGCAAGTCGCGTGACACGATGAACCTCCCTCTGCGCTCCAAAGCGTTTTTGCCTATCCGCCGGAGCGTAGCCAGTCAAGGAGAAACATCATCTGGGCTCGCGCCCGCAGCCCGGCGCCACTAACGTAGCGGTTATGCGCCCAGTCGTCGCCGCAGGCGTGCAACTCGAACTCGAGTCCCCGGAAGCCGCTCGCTACCGCGCTCCGATCTTGCTCCTGCCGGGACTGTTCCAGTCGAGCGTCTGCTGGCGGGGAATGACGAGCATGCTCGCCCACCGTGGATGGGAAGTTTACGTCCTATCGCGCAACCGCGAGAACTGCGGCTGGGAGCAGACCCTCGACCAGGCGGCCCGCGCCGCGGCGGCGCTGGCCGAGCGAGTGGTTCTATTCGGCGCCGACATTGGAGCGGCGCTGGCGCTCGCCGCATCCTGCCGATGCGACCCCTTGGCGCTGGTCTTGTTTGCTCCTGCGAGCCCGAGCGAACTCGGCCGCCGCTATCGGCACTCGCTGGGATTCTTCGCGCGCCGGCGTGCGATTGCCGAGGCTGCAACCTCCGCGCCAAAGCGAATCGCCAAGGATCGGCGCCAAGCAGCGGACCTAGCCGGCGAACCGCCGGCGCTGCTTGCCGATCTCGTTGCCGGCGTAGATTTTGCGGTCCCGGCCGAGCACCCACCGGCGATCGTCTTCCGTGCCGATTCCGATCCGCTGGTATCTCGGCAAGCCTGCCAGGAGTTTCTCCTCGGTCCGCGGGCCAAAGCATCGGCAAGCGTGGTAAACGGCCGTTGGTGGCCGTCGCTCGAGTGGGAAGGCCCCTGCGACGAGGCCCACCGTTTCTTGGTGCTTACGCTCGGTGACCGCGTGGTTGAGTTCCCCGAAGAGATTCTTGGCGAGTAGCGCTGCGACGGAGCAAAATGATGGGGACTTCTCGATGCGAGCTGCCGTTTTAGAAAAGAGTGCCGCCATCGGCGAGCGCCCTCTGCGCATCGTCGAGTTGCCTCAACCCATCCCTTGCAGGGACGAACTGCTCGTCCGCGTGGCGGCCTGCGGCATCTGCCGCACCGACCTCCACGTCATCGAAGGCGATCTCGCGGCAGGCAAACGGCCGGTCGTGCCGGGGCATCAAATCGTCGGCCGCGTCGAACGTCTGGGACCGCACTGTAAGCGCTTTCGCGTCGGGGACCGGGTGGGCGTCGCCTGGCTGCGTCACACCTGCGGTAGCTGCCGTTACTGCCGCAGCGCCAACGAAAATCTCTGCGCGGATTCGCTTTACACCGGCTACCACGCCGACGGCGGTTACGCCGAATACGCCGTCGTCGAAGAAGCTTTCGCCTACGCCATTCCCGACGCTTTCGCCGACGCCGAAGCCGCACCGCTGCTGTGTGCCGGCATCATCGGTTATCGCGCGCTGCAGGCTTGCGAACTCGCGGCCGCTGGCACACTGGCGCTTTACGGTTTCGGCTCCTCGGCACACATCGTTCTGCAAATCGCGCGTCATCGCGGCTGCAGCGTACTAGTCGCTACACGCGGAGAGCAACACCGCCGGCTCGCGCGCGAGATGGGCGCCGATTGGGTAGGCACGGCCAACCAGGCCCTTCCCCGTGAGGCGGACGCCGCGATCATCTTCGCACCCGCCGGCGAGCTGGTGCCTCCGGCCCTGCGCGCGGTGCGCAAGGCCGGCGTGGTCGTCCTCGCCGGCATCTACATGACGGCGGTTCCGGCGATGGAGTATGAACCGCATCTGTTTCACGAAAAGAAACTCCGTAGCGTTGAAGCCAACACCCGGCAGGATGGCGAGAACCTCCTGTCGGAAGCCGCGGCCGCGGGAATATGCCCGCAGATCACGACCTTCCCGCTCGAGCAGGCGAACGAAGCCTTGATGCGCCTGGCCGGCGACCGCATCGACGGCAGCGGGGTCCTCTTGCTCTGAGGCCAGCGGCGCAACCGGTTTGCCGGCCGTCGTGCCAGCGGATAGAAATGCCAAGAAACGAAGTGGATAAACCCATCGTAAGTGTTTCCAATGCGGAGAAAGGATAGGCATCATGCCGCGTAAGGTTGCCGGCATCGTCGGTCTGCTCGCGCTGCTCGCCGCTCTGGCCTGGTGGCTGTCGCGGCCCGATCCCGTCCGCGTACGCGTGGTTGCGGTCGAGCGCGGCGTGGTCGAGCGCACCGTTGCCAACACGCGTGCAGGCACCGTCGAAGCTTGTCAGCGTGCGCGCATGTCGCCGGCGGCAGGCGGGCAGATTGCGCGCCTGCCGGTAGAAGAAGGTGATCGCGTCGAGCCGGGACAGCTTCTGCTCGAACTCTGGAACGACGATCTCGGCGCCGCCCTCGAACTCGCCGCGCGTCAAACGGAAGCAGCCACCACTCGGGCGGACGAGGCCTGCGCGATCGCCGACGTTGCACGCCGCAAAGCGGATCGCCTGCTGAGACTACGCAAGCAGAAGATCGCCTCGGAAGAAGCAACCGACGAGGCCGTAGGCGAAGCCGACGCGCG
>CAZJCO010000340.1:0-2952 GCA_964544375.1 uncultured Myxococcales bacterium | reverse complement strand
CCCCGCCCCACGGCGGCGGGGCGCGGCCGGACCGCCTCCGGCGGGGGCACGGGGGCCGGCACGCTCGAGCCGATGGGTGCGACGCCTGCCGAGCAACCCGGGCTGGCAGAGCCGCAAGAAGACCTGCGACCACTGGCCGTGCGGATGGGACTTCGTTACGTCAAAGGACTCCAAGCCGCCGAAGGCGAACAAATTGAGCGGGTGCGTGCCGAGACGCCGTTCTCTTCGCTCGAAGACTTCGTGCGGCGCAGCCACCTGGCGGCGGCCAGCCTCGAGCGCCTGGTCGAGTGTGGCGCCCTGGCCTTGCTTGCCGCCGACCGCCGCCAGGCGCTGTGGGCGATCCGCCGGCTCGAACGCGCGCGAGGCGACTCGCTTGCGCTGCGCGTGGCCGAAGCCGATCCCGTCTTCGAGCAACTCGACTTGCTGGAGACGATTTCTTGGGACTATCGCAGCTCGCATCATAGTCCGCGCGGCCATCCGCTGGCGCCGCTGCGTTCGCTGCTTGCCGAGCAGGGCCTGCTCGATGCGCGCACGCTCGCCTCGCTGAGCAACGGCCGCCGCGCGCGCTGCGCCGGCATCGTCATCTGCCGGCAGCGGCCGAGCACCGCCGGCGGCATCGTCTTCATGACGCTCGAAGACGAGACCGGCTTCGTCAACGTCGTCTTGTTCCAGCGCGTGCTCCAGCGTCATGCGGTGCTGGCCAAAACCGCATCCCTGCTAGGAGTGAGCGGCAAGATCGAACGCGACGGCGGGGTCGTCCATCTGATCGCCGAGCGGCTGTGGCGGCCGCGCCTACCACGCCAGATCGGACGCAGCCGTAGCCGGGATTTTCACTAGGAGACACTCCGGCCCAAGACGACCGCCCCGTTTCGCAGACAAACGGGGCATGATAGGAATGTCGGTTAGGTACCTGGGAGGATGCAACGTTGGCCGCTAGCAACCGCAACAACAGTAATCGACGGGTCTTCCTCAAACGCGCGGGTTTAGTCGGCGGCGCTCTAGGAATCGGTGCGTTCGTCAAGTTCGCGCTGCCGCCGCTGCTCAAATACCGAACCCAACTCTTTCTTCGCGGCAAGCCGCCGACGCTGGCCAAACAACCAAGGCCCGAGTGGAAGGGCTCGACGGTTCGCGCCTATCGCCGGTTGGGCCGAACCGGATGGAAGATGTCGGACATCTCCTTCGGTTCGATCTACGTGCGCGACCCGGACCTCGTACGCTTGGCGCTGGATCGCGGCATCAACTACATCGATACCTCTCCGGATTACGCCGACAACGACTCCGAGCGTACGGTCGGCATCGCCGTCAAGGGGAGGCGTGACAAAGTTTTCATCGCCTCGAAGTTCTGCACACCCGAAGGCCACCTACCGGCCGACGCAACGGTTGCCGACATCGTCGCCGCGGTTGAGGCAAGCCTCGAGCGCCTAGGCACCGACTATGTCGATCTGCTTCACATCCACGCCTGCAACTCGATCGACCGCCTCATGGCGCCGAACTTCCACGAAGCGTTCGACCGCCTCAAAGAGCAGGGCAAAGCTCGCTTCATGGGGGTCTCGAGCCATACGCCGGAACTCGAGAAAGTCATGCGACACGCCGTTGCCTCCGGCCGTTTCGACGTGATCATGGCCGCGTACAATTCCTACGGTTGGCCCGACCTGACCGAAATCATGGCCCAAGCACACGCGAAAGACATCGGCGTCGTCGCCATGAAGACGCTCAAGGGCGCATACCACAGCGTGCTGCGCGACTTCACTGCCGACGAACGCAACAGTTTCACCCAGGCCGCCTTCAAATGGGTGAACGGAAACCCGCACGTGTCGGGGCTCGTCGTGTCGATTTACAACCCCGCACAAATAGACGAGTACCTCTTTGCCTCAGGGAAACGGGCCACCCCCGAGGACTTGGTATTGCTCGAGAAGTACGATCGCCTGGCTTCCGCGCGCTACTGCCGGCCCGGTTGCGGCGAATGCTTGGAGCAGTGCCCTGCCGGCCTCCCGATCCACGACCTGCTGCGCTACGCGATGTATTACGAAGGCTACGGCATCAAACGCGAGGGAACCCTCCGCTATGCCGGGGCTCGACGCCGGCTCGGTTACGGCGGCGAGATCTGTGCGGGATGCGCGGCCCCCTGTGAGTCGGCCTGCCCATTTCGAATTCCCATACGCGCAAGCCTCCAACGAGCCGACCGGCTGTTGCGCGTCTGAATGTGCGGACGATTCATGTTGCTCGCCGCACCGCAGCGGATCGCGCGCGAGTTCGAGGCCACGCTCAGCGCCGGCGTCGCGGCGGCACTTGTTCCCAATAAAGATATCCGCCCGACGCAACGGGTGCTCGTCGTCCGCACCACAGCGGACGGCGAGCGTGAAGGCGCACTGCTACGCTGGGGACTGATCCCTCGGTGGGCGCGCGACCCATCGATCGGCAACCGCATGATCAACGCACGCGCGGAAACCTTGGCAGAGAAACCGTCGTTTCGAGAGGCGCTGCGCCGGCGCCGCTGCTTGATCCCAGCCGACGGCTTTTACGAATGGAAGAAGATTGGCAGGCAGAAACAGCGCTACCTGATCCGCGCGGCCAACGACGATCACTTGCTGGCACTGGCCGGCCTGTGGGAAAGCTGGCAAGCCGGCGACGGCAGCGAGTTGGAATCTTGCACGATCGTAACGACGCAGCCCAACGACCTGCTGCGCCCCATCCATGATCGGATGCCGCTCATCCTTACGACCGAACAGTACCAGCGCTGGCTCGATCCGCAGACGTCCGAGGCTGCGGCACTTCGCCCGCTGCTCGCTCCGTACCCGCGCGACGATCTCGTGGCGCAGAGGTACACGGATGCGAACAAGGGTGCTTCGTGACACGGCCGCTCACCGCCGGGGCGAGTTCAACGGACCGGAATCACAAAGGCCGGTCAGGGCGTCGTGCGTCGATCCCTGTTGCAGGGCGCCTGGGCCGCCA
>CAZJCO010000339.1:0-2955 GCA_964544375.1 uncultured Myxococcales bacterium | reverse complement strand
ATGGCCAAGCTGTTCGCCAACGAAACGGCAAAGGCGGTGACCGACCAGGCGATGGAAATTCTCGGCGGCTACGGCTACTCGAGCGAGTACCCGATCGAACGCATGCTACGCGATAGTCGTGGCTGGCCGATCGCGGGCGGGACCCTGCAGATTCAGCGCATCCTGATCGCCGCGATGGTCTTCGGCCGCCGGTTCAATCAATACGCCAACTGAAGAGCCGGGCCTGCAATCCTCTGTCAGTTGACGCGGCGGCTTCCCTTGCCCCAGTACCGCTCCCGCAGCTCGCGCTTGAGGAGTTTGCCAGTCGGGTTGCGCGGCAAGCCATCGACAAAATCAACCGACTTCGGGCATTTGAAGCCCGCGATCCGCTGCCTGCAAAAAATAATCAGCGTTTCTTCGGATACGGTCGCGCCGGCGCTGCGCTGCACAACGGCCTTGACCGCCTCGCCCCAACGCTTATCGGGCACGCCGATGACGGCGACGTCGGCGACTTCCGGATGCTCGAACAAAGCGTTCTCTACTTCTGCTGGATAGACGTTCTCGGCACCGGTAACGATCATGTCCTTCACCCGGTCGTGAATGTAGAGGTAACCGCGTTCATCGACATAGCCGGCATCGCCGGTATGGAACCAGCCGCGACGAATCGCGGCCTCGCTGTCCTGCGGACGGTTCCAGTAGCCCTGCATGACGGTGCCGCCTCGGATCACGATCTCCCCGACCTCTCCGCAGCCGAGATTGCGCCCGTCGGAATCGACAATGCATAGGTCCAGCCCGAGCAAGGGACGACCGCAGGACCTGAGCAACTCGCTTCCCGCCCGGTGCTCCTCGGCCGAAAGTACTGAGACGACCCCGGTCGTCTCGGTAAGCCCGTAGGTCTGGTAGAATTCGCAGCCAAACCTTTCGAGCAACTGCACGAGTAGTTCGGCGGGAATCGGCGACGCGCCGTAGACGATGGCCTCGAGCGAGGAAAAGTCCGTCTCCGCGCAGGCCGGGTGCTGCAATAAGAAGTTCATCATCGTGGGGACCAAGAACGCTTGCGTCACGCGGTGCTCTTCGATTGCCGAGAGAATCGCCCCCGGATCGAAGACGCTTGCGACGACTGCCGTCATGCCGGCATACAGCACTACCAGCGCGTAGCCGGAACCGCCGATGTGGTAGAGCGGCACGCAGACGAGGGCTCGGTCGGCGGGCCGGATGCGCGGCCCGAGCAGCATGCCGTTGGCAAGCGCAGTGAATAGATTGCCGTTGCTCAAGACCGCTCCCTTCGGCTGGCCGGTCGTTCCGCTGGTGTAGAGTTGCCATACCGCTTCGTCCTCGCCCGACTCCCGTCGCGGATCTTCGTCCGAAGCGCCGTCGCGCCAGCCCTGGTAGCCGCGGCAATCACTCTCGTCGGCGGCGCCGTAGCAAACCACGGTCTTCAGACCGTCGACGCTTTCACGCACCTTCTTAGCCGCCGGACGAAAGGTCGGCCCGACGATCAAGACGGACGCACCTGCGTCTTGGACGACGTACGCAATCTCGGCCGGAGCCAGACGCCAATTGACGGGCGTGAATACTGCTCCCGCCTTGGCAAGGCCAAAGATCGTCTCGAACATGAGATCGTGGTTTTGATCCAACACGCAGACCCGTTCTCCGGGCGTCACACCAGATGCAATGAGTGCGTTGGCAACCCGGCTCGAGCCGTGATCGAGCTCCGCGTAGCTGGTCGAACGGCCCTCGAAGACCAGGGCGGCACGGTCGGGGTGTATCCGCGCGCGCCAGCGCACGAGTTCGGCAATCGTTCTCATCCTTACGTTCCTTGTGCCGTTCGGGCCAAATCGCTGGCCAACTTGGCGGCCATCGCATACAGCGTTAGGCTCGGGTTCACACCGACGCTGGTGGGCACGATCGAGCCGTCGATCACGAACAGATTTGCCAGGTGATGATGGCGTCCGCTGGAAGTGACGACGCCGTGTTTCGGATCGCGCGCTATCGCGCAGCCTCCCAGCGGATGCGTCGAGTTGATCATCGTGTCCGGTTGCCCCAGTTCCAGCCGGCCGATTTCGTGCCGCGCTTCTTCGAAACTCCGGTACTGTCGGGCCCGCATGTTTGCCGGCACGACGGATTTCGCGCCCGCCGCGAATTGGCATTCGGCCATCGTCAGGTACGAACTGCGCACGGCGTCCCACACGAACGACGTGAGCGGATAGTCGAGCCTCGGGCTTCCGTCCGAGGCGATGCTCACCACACCACCGGGACTGGCGTCGCAGAAACCGTCTCGGATCTGTGAAACGAGAATGTGACAGTAAAGAAAGTCGCGCGCGAAACTGGCAAGATCCCCGCCCATGACCTTTCGGAAGTTCATCGTCACGACCGGCTGCGCGCCGACGGCCTCTAGGTGGTAACCGGCTCGGCCGGCGATGCCATCGCGCCACAAGAACTGCTCGGAGTGCATCGATTGAGGCGCTCCCGCGAAGGCCACCATGAGTTCAGGCATCTTCGCAACAGAGTAATTGTGGATCTGCAAGAAGGTGCGCCTGCCGATGCGCCGGTGGGGATCCGGCACCTTTGAGCGAAGCAGCAGCGCCGGCGTATTGATCGCGCCGCAGGCGCTTACAAAGAAACGCGCCCGTACCTTGATGCCCGCACCAGTCGGTCGTAGTCCCTCGGCGTCGAGCGCCTGGCCTCGCACGGAGACGACACGGTCGCCGTGCAGTTGGAAGCGTTCGGCGCGCACGCGCGTGAGCAATACGGCGCCTGCGTCGAGCGCGGCCGGGATCGTGGTAAGTTCCATGCTGAGCTTGGCCCCGCGCGGACAACCAAGCCCGCAGCGCCCCACTACGGCGCATTCCTCGACGTTGCGCGGAATCGGCTCCCCCCGGCACCCCCCGCCCCCCGCCCCCCCGCGCCAAGGCCGGGTGGTTGTGTGTGGTGTGGTTGTGCCGTCGCGCCAGCGCGCGGGCTGCTGCTGACGCC
>CAZJCO010000338.1:0-3014 GCA_964544375.1 uncultured Myxococcales bacterium | reverse complement strand
CGGTTCGGATTCCTCTTTCCGCGGCAATGGGCGATTCTTGACTCGCTTGGCCTCTTGTCGCACCCACCCCCATTTGCCCCGCCGAGAGGGCGAGCCACCGCGGCCTTGCTGGCAGCGCCCGGTCAGCCAGTCCACGTGGATCAAGATACGCGCTCGACAAAGCTCGCCCGGATGTGGTTAGCATACCAACTGACTGATCAGCCGTTCTAGTGGACGAGGAGGAAACTGTGCGACTTCATCTTGGGCTTCCGGCAGCGATCGGCCTGGCGGCCCCGCTTCTACTTCTCGCGCCAACTCTGGTTTCGGCCCAGACGCTGAGCCGCGACCAGCAGGCCTGCGCGAAGACTTTCGATAAGGACTTCGCAAAGAGCGTTGGCGCTCACGCCAGGATCGTCTCTTCTTGTATCAAGAACTTTGGCAAGGGACGGCTGACCGGCACCGCGCAGGACTGCCTTTCATCCGATAGCCGTGGAAAGTTCAGCGCGGCCAAGCACAAGGCAGCGCGCGATCATGCCAAGGCGTGCAGCGGGCCGGCGCTTGCGCCCTACGGTGTTGGCCTGCCCGGTCGCGCTGCTCTAGCGGCGAGTACTATGGGCGGCGAGCTGGTTGCGCGTATGTTTGGGCCCGATCTCGATCTGGCCTTGGTTAGAGAGGCTACCGACAGGGCCACGGCGCGCTGCCAGCGAAGCTTGGAAAAAGATGCCAGCAAGTGCCGCAAGGCCAAGCTCAAAGGGTACCACGGCTGCAAGTCCAAAGGGCTCAAAGCCGGCTCTATCACCAATGCCGCGGGTCTAGAGGCCTGCATTGGTGATGACACCAAGGGCAAGACCGCGCGGGCATGCGGGCCAAGCAGCCGCCTGTCCAAAGACGTTGGCAAGAAATGCGCGGGCGTAGATCTAGCCCAGGCGTTCCCAGCGTGCACTACGCCCGATCTTTACACCTGCGTCGAACGTGAAATCGAGTGCATGACCTGCTTGGCCATCGATGAGGCCGATGCCCTCTCACGCGATTGCGATCTCTTTGATGACGGGCTGGCCAACGCCAGTTGCTTGCCCATCGACTTACCCGGGAGCGGTCCCTGGCCGATGACTCCGGTGAGCGTGTTTACGATGTCGAGCGTCTATCCTCAGCACGCGCCAGGCGCGACGTTCTTTACCGGTAAGAAGACTCAGAATTTCACCCCTACGCAAGACACCTGGTTCGGCGGTTTTCTCGTGCCAGCGGGCACTACGGTGAAGGTCAGCCAGTATTCTAATTCCTGCGATACGCTGCCATGCATTAGTTTGGCGCCGGGGCAGCTCAGCAACGCCGATGCGACGGCTTTCAACCAAGCGGTGCTTACTCGCAGCGATGGCACCGCTAGCCGTCTGGATATCGCGCAGTACCTGGGACAGTCCGGCGCCGCGAGCAGGGAGGTGTGGAGATGGAGCGTTCTAGGCGACAGTTTGCCGAACACGTCCGAAGATGTCGCGCTGATGAGGGCGGCCAACCTCAAGCTGATGCCGACGATTTCCGCCGATCGGGCGGACCTGCGCCACCCTGGCTTCCCGCTTGATGCCGGGAGGGCGTGCGTTCCCTTTGATCTTCAAGATACCTTCGACGAGCGTTTCGGTTATAGCGAGCTCTACTTCGACTGGGTTACTTCCTTACTGAATTTGTACGGCGACGTGATGCCGGTGCTGATCATCGAAAACGAAGTGGATCAGGACGGCAACACCTGGTGCGAACCGCTGGGCGTACGTGACGGCTACGCCAAGATGGTCATCACTGCCAAGTACGCCGTTCGCCAGGCCGGCTCGTCAACGAGAATAGCCGACAGCGGCATGATGGGTGGCAGCTGGGCGCGCATGACGTTCCTCGACTTGATGGAGCAGCGCCAGGCCATCATCGCGGACGGCGGTACACCACCTGCGGCTCTCGACGACGAGATCCTCGAGGTTGGCTCGCAGTTTACGACTGTGATTCCTGTGACCAATACGGGGGACGTCGACTGGGACGCGGTCGATGCCGCGGTCCCCGATATCGAGCTGGTCCCTTCCGTAATAAACGCTCGCGAAGTCGTTCGTTTGCTAAACTCCGAGGTCGTCGATCCGGATCTCGGCGAGCCCGCGCTCGACGTGTTCAACTTCCACCACCACGACGCTTCGGGTGCGGTGTCGTCGATCGTTGGCTATATCCGCAAGGCCTTTGCCAAAGGTGGCGAGCCGTTGATCAACAATGAAATGGGGCTGGTCAGAAAAAGCGTGTTCGACAAGACTTTGGGCGCCGGCAATACCGAGATCCTCAACCGAACACAATTCGTTCCTTTGTCGCCGCTAACTCTCAATGGTGAGATCGAACAGACCGGCGGCGTAACCGCGCTGGGCCATTTCGGCACACTCACACGCCAGCGCGAGATCGCCACCGGAGAGTTGATCAAGAAGCTCGTCATCCATTTCGCTAACGGGGTAAGGACGGTCTCGTATTTCGGTTTTAACGGCGGCGCCGACGACGATGCTTACACTCGCACCGCACTGGCCGGCGTAGACGGTGCAGCGGAGGATCAGTACTTTCTTCTGCCCGGCATGAACTACTCCTCCGTGCTCAGTAACGACCATCTGCCGGTGGCTCCAAACATCCGTGCGCTGCTCAACCTGAAGGATCTGTTCGACTCGCCGGTGTTATCGAGCACCCATGCTGTTGTCGGACTGTTGGAGAGTTATGAGTTCACGTTAGTCGACAAGCGCATCGTCGCTGCTTGGGTTCCTGCCTACCAGGCCAACATCGGCCAGAGCGCACAGGTGAACGTGGCTGCCGAGATCGCGGCCGGATGCAGCTTCTACGACCTCGAGGGTTTCGACATCGTTCCCGATGCGCAAAACGAGATTACTATCGCAATGTCGCCAGCGTTTTACGTCTGTCCGCTCTAATCCGGGGGTCTATCTCAACGTATTCAGCTTGCCGTCGCCGGGGCAACATTGGCCCCGTATCATTGCTTTTCGTCGCAGCCATTTCAGTCCGGCGAACAGACGCCC